>JAFZOA010000301.1 GCA_017550775.1 Ruminiclostridium sp.
TCTCGCCCCACGAGCCGTCCGGATTTATCGGGCGCATCGTCAGCATAATGTGCGCGTGAATATTCGGTTGCTCTCGGTCGGGATCATGAATACAGATGTCGGCGCACATACCTTTTTCGACAAAAGTCTGCTGCACGAATTTGTGGGCAAGGGCTATATTTTCATCCTTTGTCAGCTCGTTCGGCAGCGAAAATTCTATGTCTCGGGCGAGCTGTGAGTTCTTCGCTTTTTCGACTTTCTCGACCGCGTTCCAGAGTGTAGAGCGGTCTGTATATTCACGCGGTGCGTGTTCCGGAAGCAGTATCTCAGTGTGAACAACGCCGCCCTTGCGAGTGTAGTCGTGGGTCAGTCCGTCGTACTCATTTCTGAGCTTCTCACCGGCGCGGTATGCTGCTCCGGCGACCGCGGATTTACCTTTTCCGCGGGTAATTATTTTCATTGAAAAATGATAGATCGCAATAGGCGATTCCTCCTTCATTTTCGATTTTTTGAGCAGTAGTGCGAAATCATTTTCCCTCGGAGAGCAATGCAGGAAGCATTGTTAAGCTGACCAAAACGCCGCAGGACGCGGCGATTCAAAGTCAGCTTTTACGCACGATACCACCTTTGTGGTATATAAGTGCGCCATTAGCCCCGGGCTAATGGATTCCGTGACTGCTTTTTCAAGAATTTTTGACATCTTCATTCAAAGAATTATTACCAAAATACTCGGCGCGGAGCTTTTCCGGCAGCGCTCCGATCATCGAGATGAGCAGATGTTTTATTTCATCATCGGTGCGCATCTCTGCATCCGGAATCAGACTTTCGAGGATAGCTCCGCGCACGATCAGTCTGTGTGTTCTTTTCTTCTCGGCATCATTTCTTATCCGTGTTTCGATTGTCGAGATCTGATGTTTAAGCTGCGCCTCTCGCTGTTGACAGTATGCTATCTTCGCTTTCGTAGTCTCAATGTCACGGTCAAGCTGTTCGATAAATGCCAGCCTTTCTTCATCGGTCATATCTTTCATAATTGCACCTCCGGTTATGCTGCAAGACACTCGTCATCAATGAATCTCTTTGGAATACAAAGGTATCTGTGCCGTCTGTTGCCTATACGCTTCTGAAAAGTATTCCGCTCGCCGTTTGCGATACAGAGTTTTTCGGAAGCAAGGTGCTTCATCAGACGCGGGCAGGTCACCGGAAATATTTTGCCCTGCGACGAGTAATACTTTCCGACTTCGGCATATATCGTGTCCGGTATAAAATAGTACAGCTCGTTGTCGGAATAACCAACTTTTGCTCCGCTGAGTTGTTCGACTTTCGGTATCTCCCCGATGTTTTCGGTATAAATTTTTCCGCTGTCAAAGAGCTGACCCACCGCGTCGAGAAACATCTTTGTCGGTGTAGTCTCCTCGTTCTTTCCGAGCTGCGACTCTGCAATCTCTTTGAGTATCTGCCAAGAGTCAGAAAGATCAATGTCATTGATACCGCAAAAATATAAATAATCGGAAAGAATGTGCAGTCCGGTCATCAGCCAAGCTACTGTATCTCCCGCGCGTCCGAGCCCGCAGATTTTTTCGGCTATCGCGCGTCCGCGATAATTCTCGAATACTGCTTTAAGCCTGTTCGGAAGATCATCCGCCTGCGGTATCAGCCACTCAATATATCCGCGCATAAATGCCGCGAGTATTCCGTTCTCCGCATACGCCTGTGATGCATTCAGAGTATCGTTTACCGGAACGGAATCCGGCTGCATCTCGACAATAAAATTACGAGCGATACCCGACTGCCCGATAGACGCAATGTCCTCTCCGGTGACTGCGACATTTCCTCGCGGAATGTTTCCGGAGCGAAGCGCAATCTCCGTGTTCAGCCTGTCCCTTGCACGACGGTCACCGTACATTCTTGAAAGTGACTGCATCGTCTGTTCCATTGTACGGCGCTCCTTCATTGTCGCTGCGGGGTGATAATCGTCAACGATCATCAGCATATCTTTCAGGATATATCCTTTCTTTTCGAGCGCATTCGCGGTATCCTTGAAATTTGCCGGAAGGCTGGCGGCTGTGAAGCTCCCGAAGAATGAAAGCATAAGTGCCGCGAGTGTGGATTTTCTGCTTTGCGTCCTTCCGACATAATTCAGAACGAAGGACGGCTCGTGACCGGCTTGCCGTAAGAATTCATTGAGCGGAGTCAGGAACACCTGAGCGATGAATGGCAGTATCATCTTCTTATCGGCAGAACCAAAAACTGAGCGGAAAGCGTTATTGCGCTCGATAACATCACCGGTTGTTTCCGGAAAGCGATACCTGTCAAGATTTCCTTCTAGTCTGACTTCAACATCTTCCGCGCCTATCGCGCCTCCCGCGTGAAGGAAGCACCATTTATCATCTATCTTACGCCAGCCCGTATGAGTGAATATCGTTTTGCGAACAGCGGTCTGTTCGCCGATCGTGACCATAACGCTGCGGAGCGTATCCTTGTTGCTCTGATACGGCGGAAAGATGTTCGCGCCGAATCCCCATTTATCCATTATCCAGTTCATATTACCGGTGTCCGTTGCCTTTATCATGATCTCGGACAGCTCAGATATTGTAAAATCGTTGCTCTTGCGTCCGATCATACGGAAGTATCTTTGCTGTTCTTTTCCGTCATCATAAAGAATCTCTTCGGTCGGAACCGGAAGAAAGTTCGCCACCGGCACTACCGATTTCTTGCCGGCTTTGAACAATTTATCGTCATTCCAGAATATATTCGGCAATGGCTTTAAGAACTTGCAGAACGAGTCATATATCTTTTTGTCCACACCATTCTCGCGCATTGCCTGCCAGAATTCCTCATCCATTTTGCACTGCACCAGTCCGGTAAGAGTTTTCTCAACTTCTATCTCCGGAACAACCGCGGTTTCTGTTTTTTCATTGCACATATTATATCTACCTTTCATTTCATAGATAGTCACATATTCTTGGTGACAGCGGGGACGGCGGTGACAACTCGTCAGTCGTCACAAACCTCCGCTATCGCATCTGTTGGTTCCGGTGACGTTAATGGGGACAATAATCCCCGAATCCGGTGACATTTTTCGACTGCCAGCCCGCGCGCTGAGCCGACAGGCACCGATGTCACCACCGTCACCGCTTTTATACGCATACTATACCTTATGCAACCACATCACCTCCGCTTGTGTTTTCGCTTACCGAGTTTCCGAAAATGACTTCGTACAGCTTGTCCTCGCTGATCAGATACTTTTTGCCGGCTTTGAAACAAGGAAGCTGTCCCGAAATACAAAGCTGCCGGATACGGTACTCGGTAATACCGTCGATGAGCTGCGCTGCTTCCTTAATGGTCAATACTCTTTTTGTCATAATTTATTTCTCCTATGCTGTAATTTTCTCGACATTTCTGCCGACATATCCTTCTGATATGTATGACCGGAAGAGTACTCAGCTCGTATATTTAATTGTCTTTCAGATCTGTGCTTTTATTATATCGAGGGGCTTGACAAAAGTCAATGGATATGGTACTATATCTCTATCAGAAATTGAATTGTTATCTATTTTTGGTATATCTCTATTTTTTTCTGACTTGTTATCTATTTCTTGTAATTTTTTTAAAAATATTATTTTCGGAAAGCGAGGTTGGCTCTATGACTGAGTTTGAGGCATACTTCAACGGAGAAAAAATTTACCTGAATGGCCGGAAAGCCGTAAAAGTTGGTGAAACGCTCACAAAATTGTTATCAAAGCCTACCGGTTACTACCAAGAGGTTTTGCTCTTTGCAAAGAACTATGAGAACCGTCTGCACTATCCGGAAGATGAAGAGGAAGCATACAACAGCGAATCGTTTTTTCAGGAAGCGATAAAGTTCTACGCGGGCGTGGAAGATGTGATAATGAGGCTTCCGCCGTACAAGTATCTTGAAATAGTCGGTAATCAGTTACAGGACACCTTGAATGAATATGCATGGGCGTTTCACGAATATCCAAAGATGAGCGTGCTGGATGATGAAGATGACGATATTGACTATCATCAGCACTTCTACGTCCGGTTTGGAACGGAAGATATGGAAGATCCTGACATGCTCAATGAAATCTATACCTTGAATGACAAGCTGAAGAAGCTCGCCGTCGAGATGCGGACATATCTTGAAGATATTTTGCGTGTGGAGTACGCTTTCACCGAGTTTCTCGAAAGAATACATAGCCGTAACCGTTTCCTGACCAACGAAGAAATTGCCGATACCCTTGCGGAATTTGAGGACGAGAAAAAGCTGAGAATGTATTCCTGTGATTATCTGCGTACCTCCGGAAGTATTCAGCTCGATTACAAGCGTCTTCGGATAAAAGAAAAGACCGAGCTGTGCGAACATTACAAGTTCACATCGCTTGGCGCGTTCCTGTATATTGAGCTTTTCAAGGGCTTGGAAATGCACTATATTCCTCGTAAGTGCAGCTATTGCGGGCGCTGGTTTCTGATCGAGGCAGGCATTTACTCGGAATACTGTACTCGTCCGGTCAAGGGTCGCGAGGACGGTAAGACCTGTCGCGATCTCGGACATTTCAAGAAATACAGCGAAAAAGTAGCAAATGATCCGATCTGGCTCACCTATAACCGCGCTTATAAACAGCATTACGCCCGTCTGCTCAAAAAGAAGATGACTCAGGCGGAATTTCAGAAATGGGCTGATTACGCGATAAAACTGCGGGATATGGCAGAACACAAGAAGATTGACTTTGATGAATACTACAAGAAAATACGGGAATGATTGGATTGGATAGAATTGATAGAAAAACCGCCCAGTTAACAGGTGAAATAACGCACCTATCGGCTGGGCGGTATTGTTATACTATATCGGTATCGTACTGTCGATTTTGCCCTGTTAGCAGGGCGTTTATGAGGGTGAAATGACACCGGAACGCGACAGTTTATGTGTGTTCTGTATTTGCTAAAACTGGCAGTTTCCCGTCATCTGCACACACGATAAAAACAGACAAATTCGGGTCGAAAATCGAGGATTTTTCGCGTTCTGCACCGTACAAAACGGGTGGGTAATGATATTACCCTATACCGGTATTGAAAGCGGCTCAGAACGCTTTTTTAATCAGATATGAAAAAGTGATCGAATAAGCACCAGCTGTTTTGTCGGTTTTAACATTTTCCCGGCGTAATTTTATTGACTTTTGGGCAATTTTGTGCTATAATAAAACAACATGTTTAGATTTATCTGGCATTCGGAGGTCAATTATGGAGTTTATCAGAAATTTTCAGAAAAAAGCAGCAGAGCGCCCGAATGATATAGCATTGAGCAACTGCGGAGATACAGTCATCACATATCACGAGCTGGATGAAATGTCCGGCAGAGTGTATCGTTATCTCAAAGAGCATGGTATTGGCAGGGAAGATTTTGTCAATATTCTGCTTCCGAGAGGTGTAGAACCGCTTATTGCCGTTATTGGTGTCTGGAAAGCGGGTGCGGCTTTTGTGCTGCTTGAGGATAATTATCCCGCCGAGCGTGTAGCTTTCATACAAAAAGACTGCGGCTGTAAGCTTATACTGGACAGCATTGTATGGCAGGAAATATTACAATACGAGCCGCTGCCCGGATTTGAAGAACCCGATGACCACGACGCGGCTTTTGCTGTATATACGTCAGGCTCCACAGGAAATCCGAAGGGTGTACTGCATGAATACGGGAATATTGACCTTATAGCCAAATCACTCACAATAGATCTTTCATGCTTCGGTATGATCGCACCGCTTAATTTTGTAGCTTCACTGATTATATTCTGCCTTCTGATCAGCAAAGGCGGAAGAATTTATGTCATTCCGTTTGAAACGCTCAAAAATCCGCCTGCACTGATAAATTGCTTTAGCAGCAACAATATTACGGAAACTTTTTGCGCACCGTCCATATATGCGTTGTTCAGACAGATTCCCGGACTTCAAGTTATTTTTGTGTCCTCCGAGCCTGCTTACGGTATATGGTCTGATTCCGCCGAGCTTTCGGTATATAATGTATATGCTATGAGCGAGAGCGGCTTTATCATCACAGCCGCAAAGCTTGATACGCCCAACGAGACTGCTCCTATCGGAAAGCCTCAGTTTGAACTTGATATTTCTCTGAAGGATGAAGAAGGCAATACCGTCGCAGACGGCGAAGCAGGCGAGATATGCTTCCCGGCGCCGTTTGTCCGCGGTTATATCAATCATCCCAACGAGACGGAGACCGCTTTTTCGGGTGGTATTTTCCACACCCGCGATCTCGGAAAAAGACTCCCGAACGGCGATCTAATAGTTATCGGGCGTATAGACGATATGATAAAGATCAACGGAAACCGCGTTGAACCTGCCGAGATCGAAAATACGTTCCGACGGATAACGGGAATGAAGCAGGTAATTGCAAAAGGCTTTTCCGAGGGAGAAAACGCATTTGTCTGTGTTTACTATGCCGATAATGCCGAGATAAACACGGAACAGGTGCGCACGGAAATGATGAAGACACTTCCATATTATATGATACCCTCCCGGTTCATTCAGCTTGACACACTTCCGCGCACGCGGAGCGGGAAGCTCAGCCGCCGCCTGCTGCCGAAACCCGAAACAGAAACTGTCCGCACCACATATACCGCACCCGCTAACCCAACGGAAAAGATGCTGTGTGACAGTATGGCACAGATCCTCGGACTTACGATTGTCGGCGCTGACGAGGATTTCTACGAGCTCGGAGGAAGCTCTGTTTCCTCGATGAAGCTTATCGCTTCCTGCCCGCTCGAAGGACTGGATATCGGTATGATTTTTGCAGGGAGAACTCCTCAGAAGATCGCGTCACTGTATCTTGAAACGAGAATGTCCGCAGCTTCGGAATCGCTTATCCTCGACGACCCGCAGAGAAAATTCCCGCTTACGCAGACACAGCTCGGCATTTATATGGAATGCGAGAGACGCGAGGGCGAAGCTGTATATAACAATCCTTACCTTTCGCGTTTCCCCGCAGATACACCGCCCGAAAAGTTGCGTAATGCAGCAGAGGCGGCAGTAAAGGCTCACCCGGGATTGTTTGCGCGTATAGTGACCGGCGACGACGGAATGCCGGCTATGATCTACTGCCCGGAATTATCCGATACACTCCTGTGCAATATTACCAAAACCACCGAAGAGAGATTCGCGCTTCAGAAAGAAACGCTTGTGAAACCGTTCAACATAAAAGCAGACCGCCTTTTCAGACTTGAGATTTTTACAACGGAAGCCGCAGTCTATCTGTTTATGGATTTCCACCATATCGTTTATGACGGTACCTCGGCTCATATACTGATGAATGATATGATCACCGCGTGGAACGGCAATGCACTCGAAACGGAGAAGTACACCGCATATCATTGCGCACTCGATGAAAAAGCAGCAAGAGAAACACAGCTTTATCAGCGCGCAAAAACGTGGTATCTCGAACGTTTCGGCGAAACTGAGTCAGTGGCGCTTCCGGAGGGCGATGTCAAAGAAAAGGAATTATCTTACGAAGAAATAAAAGCGGAACTCGACGTCTCGCCGGAAGAGCTTCACGCGTTCTGTGAAAAGCATAAAATAACGGAAAACATTGCAACGAACGCCGCTTTCGGGTTTCTTCTCTCCGCGTACACCCGAAGAAGTGACGTTGCTTTCACGACCATATATAACGGCAGAAAAGACATGCGTACAGACCGTACGGTTTCCATGCTCGTAAAGACTCTGCCCGTACTGTGCAGGACGGCGGGAGCGATTATGGTAAAGGAATATCTTTCCGCGTTGAAGGAGCAGCTTCTCGGAGCTATGGCAAACGACATCTTCTCGTTCGCCGAGGTCGCCGCCGCAACCGGAATAAGCAGCGATGTTCTGTTCGCGTGGCAGGATGAGATGCATGACGATTCAAGTCTGAGAAGCATGGGAGCTGTACGTGAGAAACTACCGTTCAACGCTACCGGTGATGCTCTGAGCATTGACCTTGTTTCGGCACAGGGAAAGCTCGTAATGGAAATTCAATTCCACAGGAATAAGTACAGCGAAGCGTATATTGAAACCATGGCACGGTGTTATGGAAATGTACTGCGCGGTGTGATGTCAAAGGAGCGCCTTGATGAGATCAGTCTCGTTTCCGGCGAGGAAGAAGAAAAGATACTCTCGCTCTCAAAAGGCGAAACTCTCGACTACGACAAGCGCGGAACATGGGTCGATCTGTTCAGATCGCAGGCGGAGAAAACGTCCGAATGCAATGCCATAACTGACAGCGAGGGCAGCTTTACTTATCGTGAGCTTGACAGGGTATCCGACAGCATTGCGGCATACCTGCTCGATAGCGGCGTGAAGCCGAACACATTTGTTGCAATAAAAATGGGACGCTCGAAGCTGTTTACCGCTGCTGTTCTTGGCATACACAAGGCGGGCGCTGCATATCTCCCGATCGACGCGGACTACCCCGAGGAACGCATTTCGTATATGCTCGAAGATTCGGAAGCAAGCATAGTACTTACCGAAGATGCGGTCAGATCTGCAATAGCCAGATATGAAAACGCAAAGCCGATAAATCTTGCAGAAAACGGAAGTCTTGCATATATGATCTACACCTCCGGCTCCACCGGAAAACCCAAGGGCGTTATGATTCCCCACAGGGCAATGCTCAACTTCGTTCATTTCATACGCTATCGCTGGAAGCTCACCGAGAACAGCCGTATCGCCTGCCATTCAAACTTCTCGTTCGACGCGTCGGTAGAGGATCTCTATCCTGCGCTGACTGTCGGAGGATGTGTGTTTATCGTGCCTGAAAAGGAGCGTCACGACATTTTTGAAATGAGAAAATACATCCGCTTAAACGACATAAACGGCGGAAGCTATTCCACGCAGTTCGGACAGCTTCTTGCAAGCGATGAAGTGCTCGATGTCGATTATCTCTGCGTCGGCGGTGAGGCTATGACAGTCATTCCCAACGCTCGCGGTCCTGTCTATAACGCATACGGTCCAACGGAATTTACAGTTGACGCGACATACTTTGAACTTGACAAATCGAGAAAATACGATAATATTCCGATAGGAACGCCGCTGGCAAACTGCTATGCTTTCATCGTCGGGCTTCACGGCGAGCTTCTTCCTCGCGGTATTGCGGGTGAACTGTGCCTTGCGGGGCCGCAGATAGCTAAGGGCTACTGGAAGCGTGAAGATCTCACAGCGGAGAAATTCGTGTACTGCCCGTATCTCGAAGGTCAGAAAATGTACCGCACGGGAGACCTTGCACGGTACAACGAGGAAGGTCAGCTTGAATATCTCGGACGAATCGACACGCAGGTCAAGCTGAGAGGATTCCGTATCGAGCTCGGCGAGATAGAAAGCAGAGCAAGCCAGTTCGCCGGTATCAAGTCTGCTGCCGCCAATGTCCGCAAGGATTATCTTGTTCTGTATTACACATCCGAAAACGAGATAGAGAGCAGTGTGCTGAAAGCATTCCTGTCCGAAAGTCTGACCGAATACATGGTTCCGTCGGTATATATGAGACTTCCCGAAATGCCTATGACACCCAACGGTAAGATCGACA
>JAFZOA010000302.1 GCA_017550775.1 Ruminiclostridium sp.
CCGGACGCCGTATCGCTTGTGCGGACTTTTATGAGTACATATATAACGACTGTAATTTGGAGATGAAGTCGAGCGATACCAACGACGACTGGGACAATGATAATCTTGTGGCTTACAGTAATCTTATCAAGTCATGGGATTATTATGACAGCCACGGCTGGACATCTCCCAACGGTACTGATTCCCCTACGCTTCTTCTTGTTGATGCCTGCAAAAGGGACGGTACACTTTATGATAACGCGTTTTACTGTGATAATTGCTTCGGCTGGTACATGTTTGCGATCGGTTACCCGACTTACGGTATGGCGCTCGATTCAATTGCACATGAATATACACACGCTTTTACCGGAACATCTATGAATATTACGTTTTATAAGAACGACAGCGGCGCGATAGACGAGGCGATAAGTGATATCTTAGGCAATATCATAGAAGAAGTGTACACGGGAAAAAACGATCCCGATTGGAATATCGGCGAGGACTCCGGAACAACGCTTCGCTGTGCGAGCGATCCTCATAAGTTTTGTTATCCGGAACATGTATGGGACAAATTTTATGTCATGAATGTTGCTGATCCGTTCGTTTTAGTTGACAATGGCGGCGTGCATGTCAATTCCAATATTTTGTACCGTATTGCGTATAAGCTTGTAAAGGAAGGCTCGATGACCTATGAGGAAGCTACACAGCTATGGATGACCGCGGATTATATGCGCACCTATGTTACCGACTTCAAACAGCTGAGCGTTATTCTTCCGTACCTTACCGACGCTATCGGCATGAGCAGATATACTCCTCTCATCGAACAATATATAGATGAAGCCCGCCTTTCGGAGAAGTGTATGCCTGAAAAGCTTGATGAAAACACAGCGTTTGTGACTTTGACGCTTCCGGATACCGAGGAATTTTCCGACAATCAATGGTGTTTATATGTTTTCACCGAAGGACCGTATGAAGGTTATTCCTCCGATTATCGTTTCAACGAAGACAATTCGGAACATGATGAAGGAGACTCCCGAAATACTTTTTTTATGGGAGGCGAATCGTATGACGGGCGCATAAGCCTGATCGCCGAACCGGGCTTTTCACAGGTCGTTCTTTATCACATTGACCCGGAGACCGGTGAGGTCGACCGGATGTTTAACTACGGCGACGATAAGTGGGCAGAAATAGAAAATGTCGCTTACGGAACTTATCAGCTCCTGGAAGGATATAATGTTCTTTCACAGGAAGGTCTGACGGCCGGGGATAACGGATAATTGTAATAATCGCAGGACGTATTCAAATAAAGCAATACCGCACAAAGCCTTTGATCGGTCTTTGCGCGGTATTGTCATTCTGTTGCAGTTTTAAGAAGCTTGATAGTCTGAGGATATTGTGTGGAGCGATATTTCATAGCATATCCCCGCATTTGTGTCGCCGCAGAAGCCAATTATGAATACAGCGAGCTCATGTTTTTCTGAGTATATGTCTTGCCCTTGTATGTGACCTTTACATTCGGACAGCCGTCAAATGCGCCTTTTCGTACAACTGCGCCGTCGGGAAGGGATACGTTCGTAAGGTTTTTGCAGTCCTTGAACGCGTTCTGATAAATTAATGTTGTAGCCTTGCTCTTCGCGAATGTGACAGTAGTGAGCTTGTCGGCACCATGAAACGCGTACTCGTCGACAGTGGTCACGCTCGCGGGGAGCGATATGCTCGTTACCGCTGTGCCTATAATCACACTCTAACAAGCCCGACAAACGCCGATTTTACGGTACTTTTTACAAATACAAAATCATACGGAGGAACATTGTATTATGAAAAGTATCATCAAAAAGCTGTATTGGGGCGAGGTAATGCCCTGCAAGGAACCGTCACCCAACACGCAGAAGTACAAGGACACAAAGGCACATCTCGAACAGGTTGAAAGCAAAATTCTCAAACAGTTTCCGGCCTTATCGAACGACCTTGACGAATACAGGGAAACAATGTGGAATATGGCAGCTATGGAAAGCGAGGAGGACTTTATAAGAGGTTTCAGACTCGGAGCAAAATTCATAATTGACATCTTGAACAAACCCGAATAATCAAAAACTCCGTCCGGACAATCGGGCGGAGTTTCATTTAGAGTCTATCCCAAATCTTGTGTAAATCTCCAAAGTAGTGTATAATAAAAGCAGCACTACTTTGGAGGTTTTATTAGCATATTTTTACCACAATTTACAGACGCGGGATTATTGAGCGGATACCTTTTTTCGTTCCGTATAAAAGAACTCCCCCGACAGACTTTCACATCTGTTGGGGAAGCTCTTAAAAAAGGAAATTAAATGAAAAGAATATTGGTATTTTTCATTAAAGTTTCATGATTAAATTATCTTTATTTTTTTCTTGAGTGTATTTCGTCGCCAGTTGTCTGAGCAGCATTATGTTGCCCTTCATTGCCCTGTAAAAACCTGATCTCTGCCGGAGGCTGATCTGTTCTTCTGCTGAGTGCGACCTGCGGGAACGGGAATTCCACATGGTTTTCATCGAAAAGGTTTTTGATCTTTTTAAGCATTTTACGTTTAACTTTTCCCTTGTCATCTTCCGTCGCAAACGCTATGATCCTGAGAATAACCGCTGAATCCGCAAGATCTACAACACCCTTGTAAAAAGGACCTGCGATTATCTGCGGTATTTCTTCTTTGAACTTAGGAAGGTTTTCATTAAGTATAGCTTCAACTCTGTCGATCGACTCACTATAGTCAATACCTATTTCTATCATTGCGCCCGAAGTTGTCTGAGAATGGTTGACCACACTTGATATACTGCTGTTATTAAAGAATTTTACATTATTCAGTTTATCCAGCAATTTTGTACTTCTGATTCCGACTTCCAGTATCTTGCCTTTTGTTCCGTTTATACAAACCTCATCATCAACCTGATATTGACCTTCAAGTACAATAAAGATACCGGCAACTATATCCGCTATAAGCTTGTTGCAGCCCAGACCGATAACCATACCAAGCATTCCGAGTCCTGTAAAAAGTGAAGATGTATCTTCAACGAAATACGAGATCACAACAACTACAGCGGCTATTATGATAGCATACTTTATTATACTTCCTATTAGGCTCATAATTGTAGCCTGTCTCTTGTCAGCGGTTTTTGTCTTGCTGATGATATGGCTTACGATCTTTCCAATAGCAGTAGCAACTATTATTGTGCATATTCCCCTGATCAGTGCATCAACATACTTGCTGATGATCTTTGCCTGTGTGACCCAATCCATCTCATAGTAAAACACGAAAAAGACTAAGGCTCCAATGACCAGAACCCAGTACGCAGCTGTTTTTATGTAGGACTTTGATTCTTTCTTTTCTTCTTTCATAGTTTGTAACCACCTTTATATTGATATATTCTGAGTTATGGTGACCATACCTTTATGGATCTCCATTTTTGTGCCTGAAGATAACTCCGTTATCTTATGCTCCGCATTCAGGTCGGGTTCATACGATGAACGGAAACTGATAACAAGTTGTTTTTCCGATCCTTTTATCTGATCAACTCCGGGAATCTCTTGTTCCTTGTCAGGTTCATCAAATCCGGAACGAATAAGCTCCGTACCGTCATTATCGAGAAGCCTGTATTCAAAATCGGAGAAATTGTTTCCATCATCCTCATATTCAAGCTTGAAATGATATTTTCCGTCCTTGTTACAGGTACAGTAACCGCTTATCGCGTTTATTTGGGTAACCGGTCCGGTCGTTGTAAAGCTTCCTTTGTAATAAGTTTTCCCGTTGTCCTCATCAACACTTCTTATTGAAACCGTATATGGATGACGAGGCGTGAGACCGTCAACTTTTCCTTTGAACCGCATTGTTACGTCATAAAGGTCATTGTCCTCGGTATCACTTTTTGCCTTAACTTCGACCTCAGTACCGTCCATTCCGGTATCAAGCAAGGTTTTAATGTCTTCCTCTTTGTCCGAAGATATTATAAGCTGAAGTCCGGTATCAAAATGATTCCAGTCAACCGGCGCTTCTGCATCAAACTTATATTCTGTTTCGACAGTGAGATCATAAGCGAGAGATCGGGCATAGGCTGTAAGATCATTTATGATAATTTTAAAACCGCTTACTATACTGGTGACAATAACAACTGCTGCTACTATCGCAACCACAGCTGCGCTTCCTCCGGCAACAGCAGTACCGCTGTTAGATGAGGCTTCACTGTTGTTCTCACTTTCCGCTGAGTCGTGTTCATCGTTTTGCTCCGAGTCATAATCATCGTCACTGCTGTATTCTTCTTCCTTGTCATACTCTGTTTCCTCGTCGTATTCATCCTCGTCGTCGTATTCGTCATCATCATCCTCATCAGATTCATCTTCTTTATATCTGACAAACCGCTCATTTTCGACAATGTCGCCATCGCAATATTCCAATAATTCATCATCCATAATTCAGCACCTCCTTTTCCTCCTCTTTCTTTCTTCTCTTGCCGAATAACAGTATAAACCATGAGATAAGCGCTACCAAGAGAAACGCGCCTATACCATACCATATAGGTATTCCTTGCTTTCCGGCAATTACCATTTTTGAAAAACGATCAGTCTTAAAAGTAATGGTTCCGTCTGTATTGTATTTTGCGTCCAGATACTTTGTTTCTCCGTTTTCGCCAATACATATGACAGTGTACTTGCCTCCGACCGGAGCATCAGGCGGCAACTGGATCGTTACTGAATACTCACCCCCTTCATCATAATTCCGGACAGTTACATCAAGGATCGTCATCACAGTATAATTATTTTGGGCAAGGTATCCGGCGATCATTTCCTTTTCTTTTTCACTCAGTTCACATGACTGAACTGATACGGAAGCATCTGATTTTATACCGTTTGTGCTTGTCATTAAGAAATATGTCCCCTCTTTGTTTTCAATACGGAATACACGAATCTCAGACAAGCTTTGTTTCCACTGTTCAATGAGCATTTCAGCTTCTTCTTCAGAGCTTGCATTTTCAAGCTTTACAATCAGTTCCGTGTGTTTTTCTTTAAGGAAATTCAAACTCTCCGGAGTATAGTTCATATTCTTTTCAAACGAATCCATGTCACTCTGAATATTCATTATCGCTGACTGTACCTTCTTCTGAACCTTGACTTCATAAGACAGCTCTTTGAACATATCTTCCAGTTCTTCTATAGTCTGAACCGAACCGTCCTCTATCTTCTCACGAAATCTTTCTATAATCATATGTATTTCTTTTCCGTCACAGTCGTGAACCATATCCATAGCTTTTTCAACAGCAATTTCCTTTGCTTCTTCCAAAGTTTCCACGCCTTCAAATATATTGTTATCTGAATCTATCGGAGCTGTTGTATCATCGCCGGTATCGTTATCAGCGGGATTTGCTGTGTCATCGCCGCCCGTATCATCACCGGTATCGTTATCTACGGGATTTGTTGTGTCATCGCCGCTTGTATCATCACCGGTATCGTTATCTACGGGATTTGTTGTGTCATCACCGCTTGTATCATCACCGGTATCGTTATCTACGGGATTTGTTGTGTCATCGCTGCCCGTATCATTGCTGGAATCGTTATCAGCGGGATTTGTTGTGTCATCACCGTCCGTATCATCGCCGGTATCGTTATCAACGTGATTTGTTGTATCATCACCGTCGGCATCGTTATCTGCGGGATTTGTTGTGTCGTCGCCGCTTGTATCATCACCGGAATCGTTATCAACGTGATTTGTTGTATCATCACCATCCGTATCACCGTCGGTATCGTTATCTGCGGGATTTGTTGTGTCATCGCCGTCCGTATCATCGTCGGTATCGTTATCAACGGAATTTGTTGTGTCATCGCCGTCCGTATTATCGTCGGTATCGTCATCAACGGGCGTTGTTGTGGTATCATCATCGCTGTCCACAGTTTCGGAAGTAATATCTTCTTCCTCTGCCGTCGTTGTAGTAGTTGTTGCTTCGGTAGTTACAACAGGTGTGGGAACATAAATGGGTGTGTTGCTGCTCCACTGTGCATTAACAGTCAGATCATACGCCGGCATTGTTTCAGGAATTGCAGGACTCCAACCGGTAAAATGATATCCTGGTCTTGTCGGAATTGCGGGAGCGGTTATCGCTGTTCCGTAGTCCTGCGTAATAGGAGCGATCTCTGTACCGCCGTTCGTGTTGAATGTGATAGTGTACTGATTTATCTTCCACTGTGCTGTGAATGACAAATCATTTGCAGGCATTGTTTCGGGAATTTCCTTGTCCCAGCCGAGGAATGTATAACCTTCCTGCGATATTGTAGGGATATAGTCCGTGAGCTTCTCGCCGTACTCAACATTGTACTCCGCAGAGCCGCCGCCTGCATAGTCGAAGTACAGCTTGTATTTATTCACATCGTAAATAGCTTTCAGCGTGATATTCGCGGTAAGTTCCGTCGAGAAATCATACTCTGTTTCGCGGTCGGCAGACCAGAACTTGAATGTATAGCCTGTCTTTGTCGGGTCTGTTTCGGGCTTGGTCACCTTCTGTCCGTAGGTGAGCTGCTGCGCAGCAGGCTCCGGTGTACCGCCGTCTGCGTCAAACTGAACAGTCAGCTTGCTTCCGGTGTTGATTACGACATCAGCCGCAGGAGAAGCCTCGTGATTTGCGTCCTCGGCATAGCGGACATTATATGTTCCAGCAGCAAGTCCGGTTATCGTTGTTCCGGTTACAGCGGTATAAACCGTCGTCGTGCTGAGCTTGTACTCCATAGCAGTCGTAACGCCCGTGATAGTGCCGTCCGCCTTGCCCTCAATGGTCTCGTTTGTGGAGGAAACTACGGGTGCGGACTGTGAAGCCTTGTTTATGGTGAAGGTCTTGCTGCCGCTTACGGTATAGTTGCCGCCGTCCTTGTCCGTGATCGTCACCGTAGCTGTTCCGGCATTTGTGTTGTCGGAATACGAAACTGTGTATTCTGTCGCGTCGATAGTTGTTGTTCCGTCCGCAACAGTTACAGTCGGCTTCTTTGCCGTGCCGTCGTAAGTGTAGCTTTCGGGAGAAAGTGTGATTGTGGGAGCGCTTACGGTCTTGGGAGATATAGTGAACTGTACCTGTGCTGTAGCCGCTCCTGTTCCTGTTCCGACTGTAACGCTTGCGGTATATGTTCCGGCATTTGCGGAATTTGCGGGAGAATATATTATTGTTCCCGGCCCTGTAAGTCCGTTTTCTGTCGTCCAGTTATCGGACTTTGTTACGGTCGCGGTAACTGCTGTGCCGTCATAGGTCTTGCCCTCGGCGCTTATGGTAACTGTCGGCTTTGGTGTTATATCGCAAGTGCCTGTACCTGTACAGGTCGCTGTGATCGTATCACCACTTGCGGAGTATGTCCATGTGTGGGTGTGGTTACCGAGATAAAGCTGACCGTCAGCATTCTTTAATACGCTGTATTCTGCATTGTCGCTTGTGAACTTTGACGCAACATTGTAATCTGTGTTTGCGCTGTTGGTGAACACACCGGGGGTCTGCATGGTCACGCCTATGTTGGCAGAACTGCCGAGAGTGTCAACAATATTGGCACTGCCCTGATACAAGCGAAGGTTACATGGTGTATCACCATTTAAATTACCGCTTATGACGGGATTTCCTGAAAGATTAAAGGCATCGCTTGAATTTTGAGAATAAATCATTACAGCCCCATTACCCGTATTTTCTGAAATAGTTCCGCCAGTTATATTTAAGGTATCATTATATTGACCCGATGCGAGCCGGATTCCCGATCCGCTTGTCCTGCACGTATTATGTTTGATTTCTCCTCCATTTATCGTGCATACGGCCGATCCAAAACCATAGGTACTATCACCCGTAATTTCTATACCGGCACCGAATTGACCTGCGTTACCAATGATAGCTCCTCCATTCATCGTAAAACGACCCGTCGAGCTTCCGTCACCGGTAAGCTGTACTCCACCACCCGTATACCAATCTTCTTTTTTTCCGTTTCCGATGATGGTACCCCCATTCATGGTGAAGCTTCCACCTTTTACATATACACCTCCTCCGACAGTACGACCGCTACATCCGGTTCCTGTTCCGCCGGTTATGTAGCCGCCTGTGAAAGTATCGCTGCCTGACCCAACAGTTGCAAGACCGTTGCTGCCAATACTGTAATTATGAATCGTTGTTGTGTTACTGTCGTTGAGTGTCAGATTTGCACCGCTGCCGACACTTATAACACTTCCGCTTCCGGTCATCTTGATACCGTAACCGTTAAGGTCAAGTGTCTTTGTGCCGGTGACTGTGATAGTGCTGCTTGTCGTCACATCATCAAGCAGTGTGAGAGTAGAGGCGTTTGTCCATGCCGAAAGTGCGTCTGATAAAGAACTGTAGCCTGTAGTTGTGCTGCCGTCGGTTACAGTTGCGGCAACATAATTCTTACCTGACATATAGATTTCAGAAAGCTGTATATTATAACCTTGAAAATCAGCCCCTCTGTATTCTTCATTAGCATCGGTGATCACATACTTGAAATCTTTGTAAGCATCTTTATTATCAAAAGAAAACTTATAAGCAGTGTTATTTTCTGCTCCCATCGTGCTGTCATCAGTTACTGATGTAATTATAGTCCATTCATTGGAAGAATTTTTTCCGTATAACTCCCAGGATTTTGGATTCCTATTTGGGTATAGACCTGTAT
This sequence comes from Ruminiclostridium sp., assembly GCA_017550775.1. The sequence continues at coordinate 8,645 of JAFZOA010000302.1, forward strand.
CGGCAGCTGTTCTCAAATAGATAGCAGTAGGAACAATAGGAGTGTTATAGCTGAATTCAACATAGGACAGTTTCCACGATGTAGCCGATTTTAGATTTGTTC
>JAFZOA010000303.1 GCA_017550775.1 Ruminiclostridium sp.
ATTCCTCGGCGGTAAGCTTTGCAGCAGCGGTCGTCTCTGCGGCGGCGGTCCCGGTTGGGGCGTTTCCCGTGCAGCTTGACGAAACGGCAATGGCAGCCGTAACCGCCATTGCCGTAAGGATAGTTTTTATTTTGCGCATCACTCAACTACCTGTGTCCAGCCGAACTCGTCCGGGATACGACCCCACTGAATGCCGGTGAGGGTATCGTAAAGCATCTGGGAGATCGGTCCGATCTTGCCGTCGTTGATAGTCATTACGAGGTCGCCGTATTTGAGTTCGCCGATAGGCGAGATAACGGCTGCTGTACCGGTACCGAACGCTTCTCTGAGCTCGCCCTTCTTGTACGCCTCAACTATCTCGTCGATAGAAAGGAGTCTTTCGGATACCTTGTAGCCCTTAGCCTTGAGCAGCTCGACCATTGACATTCTCGTGATACCGCCGAGGATAGAGCCGCGAAGCTCCGGAGTTACGACCTCGTCGCCGAGAACGAACATTACGTTCATGGAGCCGACTTCCTCAACGTACTTTCTCTCAACGCCGTCGAGCCAGAGTGTCTGCTCATAGCCCTGCTCTGCCGCTTCTTCCTGACCCTTGAGGGAGATAGCGTAGTTAGCACCCGCCTTTGTGAAGCCGGTACCGCCTATTACCGCGCGGACGTACTTCTGCTCAACGAAGATCTTGACAGGCTCGATGCCCTTCTCATAGTATGCGCCAACGGGCGAGAGGATAACTGCGAAGATGAGGTGCTTTGCGGGGTGAACGCCTACATGATGATCTACCGCGAATACGAAAGGACGGATATAGAGCGAGGTGTCCTTTTCTGTGGGGATCCAGTCCTGATCTATCTTAACGAGTTCCTTGATAGCCTTGATAACGAAATCGCCGTCGAATGTCGGTATGCAGAGACGCTCGCAGGAGGTGTTCATTCTTGCCATGTTCTTTTCGGGGCGGAAGAGCTGGATCTTGCCGCTGTCGGTACGGTAAGCCTTCATGCCTTCGAAGCATTCCTGTGCGTAGTGGAGCACCATAGAAGCAGGGTCGAGCTCGAAGGGGCCGTAAGGAACTATGCGTGCGTCGTGCCAGCCTTCACCCTCATCATAGTTCATGATGAACATATGGTCGGTGTAGTAGTTGCCGAAGCCGAGTTTGGTCTGGTCGGGCTTCTGCTTGGGGTTTGTGGTTTTGGTTACTTTGATCTCCATAATAATTGCCTTCCTTTTTTATGTTTTGTCCGTCGGGACTGTTACACTATATTATATCACCTTTTCTGCAATTTGTAAATAGATTTGCTGCAAAAGAAACGAATAATTTTCTTGTCCGGAATGCATCGGCGGAATAATAACCGTAACAGCGAAAAAATATCTTGACAATTTGATAAAAGTTGTATATAATTAAGATGTGTATTTGTAAATTTTATTGAAAATGCGATTACACTTTTATTCCGACAGATTTAAAGGAGCCTCGGGAGGTATGAAAAAGATGGCAAGCATAACCCTCGTAACAGGCGGAGTGGCAAGCGGTAAAAGCCGTTGGGCAATCTCTTATTTCAGAACATGTGACAATGTATTGTACATGAATACAGGTTCCGAGTTGCCCGAAGACACTCGCCACAGACTGGAATACTCAAACAAGGAAAACGACGTTCAGTGGGTGATCGAAAACAATGTCGATGACCCGGTATCCCTGATAAAGGACCATAAGTTCTTTATTTTCGATGATCTCAGCGGATACGTCGCCAATCTCATCCAGAAAATGGTTAAAGACCCGGACAACATCACCAAGGATGAGCTCGTCAAGGTACGCACGACCGCGGTGAACAACGTCATCGAATGTATGGACAAGGCAATGGAGCTCAACGGCGCGCTCGTCATCATCACTGTCGAGACCGGCTTCTCCGTAATGCCGCTCTCAAACAGAGACGCGGCTTTCCGTGACATTATGGGCACGGTGAACCAGCGGATAGCAAATACCGCACAGGAAGTCTATCTGTCCGTAAGCGGCATTCAGTTCAAGATAAAGTAATATATTGTAAAGGAAGGACAAGGTTATGGTTATTGATCAGCTTGTTAATTTCGCAAGAAGCAAGAACGCGTCCGATATTCACCTTACCGTCGGCGCACCTACCGCGATCCGTATCAACGGTGAGCTCAAGAAGTTCGACATGAAGGACGAGGACACCAACAAGATGATCCTGTCGATGCTTACGGCGGATCAGGAAAGAAAGCTCGGTGAAAATATCGACCTCGACTTCTCGTTCACCTGCTCTACCGGCGGACGCCAGAGAGTCAACGTTTATCATCAGAACGGCGGCAAGCTCGCAGCGGCGATCCGTCTGCTCAACGAACACGTTCCGTCATTCAAGGACATCATGCTCCCGAATGCGGCTATCGAGATGACCAAGGAAATGAAGGGTCTTATCCTCGTTACCGGTCCTACCGGCTCGGGTAAGTCCACCACCCTCGCGACCATGGTAGATCACATCAACAACTGCCGTGCCTGCCATATCCTCACTATCGAAGACCCTGTCGAGTATATGTACGAGCCCAAGCTCGCAACTATCCACCAGCGTGAGATAGGCACCGACGTTTCCGACTTCAACTCCGCGCTCAGAAGCGGTCTGCGTGAGAACCCGGACGTTATCCTCGTCGGCGAAATGCGTGACTATGAGACTATCCGCCTCGCTATCACCGCAGCCGAGACCGGACACCTCGTATTCGGTACTCTGCATACCACGGGTGCGGCGCAGACTATCAACCGTATCATCGACGTATTCCCGTCCGAGGAGCAGAACCAGATCCGTTCTCAGCTCTCCGGAAATCTCCGCGGAGTCATCTCTCAGCTCCTCATGCCCTGTGTAAGCCAGGAGCGCGGACGTGTAGCGGCATTCGAGATACTTATCAACACCGATGCCTGCGCAAACAACATAAGAACCGAAAAGGTACACATGATCGAACAGGTAATGCAGTCGAGCTCTTCTCTCGGTATGAGAACCATGAACGAGAGCTTAAAGCGTCTCGCGCGCGACAACGTCATAACAAGAGACGTTGCTATGCAATACAGCCCCGACAAGGATGAGCTCAAGAAGATGCTTTGATAAACCGGAAGAGGATCATGCTTTGAGGTATATAACGACCCGCCTTTCCTACGAAAGGCGGGTAAAACTGATTTTTATATGTATTGTTATGGTATTCGCGTCGTTCGCTGTGTTCAGTGTCCGCTCGTTTTCGGAGACCGAAAAGGAAGATATCCCGCTTCCGGAATCGCGCACAAACCTTCTGCGCACCTCAAACTCCGGAGAACACTACTCCATTTTTGAGACCGATAAGAACACGATAACCGCGCGCGGCAGGTATGCCGATGACAATGCCCGCAAGCTCTACATCGACAACGAGAAGCTTGAGCTTCCCGGCTCCTACTCATTCAGCGCACACGAAGACGGAAGCTATGAAGCCGAGATAACCACCTCCGCGTTCGATACCGGTATGCACAAGCTCTCGCTCAAGCTCAACTCCGGCGCCGTGATGAGGTACTATGTGTTCTACGACGAGACGAACGGGTGGTATTTCCCCATAATGAGCTTCGAGGAGAACAACAGCAAGGTCTTCGACCACATCTTTGAGGCACCCGCGGAAGCTTCGGCGCTGTATCTCAGCCCCACAAAGGATCCCGACGAGATATCCGCGGCGCTTGAACAGATAAGCTCTATAACAAGGCAGATCGTCATCGGGATAGATGACGACTATGAGAAGGCGTGTGCGATATCACAGTTCGTGGCGGAAAGGTACTACTATGACCTCGACGCGCGTGATACCAACGTCGATATCGAAACCGTGGCGCTGTGCAACGTGCTCAGGACCGGACGAACCGTCTGTGCGGGCTTCACGAACCTGTTCTGCGCCATGGCGGAATCGGCAGGTATAGACGCGGTCAACATCAAGGGCGGTATCTACAATGACAGCGTAAAGTACGCAGACTTTCTCGGCGGCATACAGAACCATGAATGGGCGGCGTTCTACTACGAGAAGGAAGATCGCTGGGTATGGGCCGACCCGTGCTGGGACGGCTCGAAAACCTATGAGAAGGGCGAGTTCAAGGACGTTCCGACCAAGCTGATGTACTTCGACATCACGAACGAGGCGCTTGCTTTAAATCACCGCGCTATAAGAGCGGAACGCAGGCACTACTTCGCAGCAAAGCCCGAGACCGAACCCCTCGGCGTGTCGGAAGAACAGGAGGGCGAACCGCAGCCGGTCATCACGTCGCAGCAGACCGAGCCCCCCGCAACTCTTGAGACCCCGGAGCTTCCGGCTTCGGAAGAGACCGTTCCGGCGGATACCGGAAAACAGGAAGAAACCGTACCCGAGCAGTCGGATACGGTCTACATCATCATAATCGCGGCACTCGCGGCGGCGGTGATAATCGTCGGCGCCGTTACCGCGGCGATCATTGTTAAAGGAAGGAAACGAGATATGGTAGTAATCGAACTTGAAAACGGAAAGAAGATAAAGGCGGAGCTTTACCCCGAGATCGCTCCCGAGACTGTGGCGAACTTTGAGAAGCTTGTAAACAAGGGCTTCTACAACGGCCTTACGTTCCACAGGGTAATTAACGGATTCATGATACAGGGTGGATGTCCTCACGGCAACGGCACCGGTAACTCCGGCGAGCGCATAAAGGGTGAGTTCGCGGCCAACGGCTTCGACAACGACCTGAAACACACAAGAGGCGTTCTCTCCATGGCGAGATCCGCCGACCCCAACTCCGCAAGCTGTCAGTTCTTCATCATGCACAAGGACGCGCCCCACCTCGACGGCAACTACGCGGCATTCGGCAAGGTAGTAGAGGGCATGGACGCTGTGGACGAGATCGCGGAGTGCGAGACCGACTACTCCGACAAGCCCGTAACTCCGGTAGTAATGAAGAGCGTTCGGATAGAGGACTGACGCACAATGGTGAACATCGGCAACGACTGGGACGGGCTGCTCGCGGGGGAGTTCGGCAAGCCGTACTATCTACAGCTCCGGGAGTTCCTGAAAGCGGAATACAAGGGCTTCACGATATACCCGGATATGTATGACATCTTCAACGCGCTGAAATTCACGCCGTACTCGAAGGTGAAGGCGGTGATACTCGGCCAGGATCCTTACCACGAGCCGGGTCAGGCTCACGGGCTCGCGTTCTCGGTGCGTCCGGGCGTTGAGCCGCCGCCGTCACTCAAGAACATCTACAAGGAGCTGAACGCAGACCTCGGCGTGCCCGTGCCGCAGACCGGCGACCTCACCAAGTGGGCGGCGCAGGGGGTGCTGCTGCTGAACACATCGCTCACCGTGCGGCGCGGCCAGGCGAACAGCCACAAGGGAAAGGGCTGGGAGATCTTCACAGACCGCGTTATATCGCTTCTCAACGAGCGGGAGCAGCCGGTGGTGTTCATACTCTGGGGCGGCAACGCGAAGTCGAAGCTGCCGCTCATCACAAACTCCCGCCACTGCATACTCACCTCCCCTCACCCGTCGCCGCTCTCGGCGCACTACGGGTTCTTCGGGTGCAGGCACTTCTCAAAGTGCAACGAGTTTCTGAAAAGCAGGGGCATTGAACCGATAGACTGGTCGATATAGCGAGGTAAAACATGAGAGAAAGCATACTTACAATACCGATAAACGAGGTATTCGAGCCGAAGGACGGCTGTCCGTTCTGCCGCATGAGAGATACCGTTGAGCAGCATATCAGCGAGTACATCATGGGCGCGGCTATGATGGAGCCGGACGTGCGGCAGGAGACCAACGAGCTCGGGTTCTGCTACACGCACTTCGAGATGCTGATGCAGCAGAACAACCGCCTCTCCCTCGCGCTGATGCTCAACACCTACCTCGAAAACGCGCGCAGCAACATCTTTGAGAAGAAAAGCATATTCTTCTCGAAGAACGCCAAGGCAAAGAAGTCCGCGGACATGGAGACTACCTGCTTTGTGTGCAGCAAGGTGAACTGGGGCATGGATCACATGCTCGAAACGTTCTTCGTAATGTACGTCAAGGACGGGAAGTTCCGGAACCTGTTCAAGGCGCAGCCTTATATCTGCGTGCCGCACTACAATATGCTCAACCGCAAGGCACAGGAAAAGCTCCAGAAGGGCGACCTCGCTTCATTCCAGAAAGACCTCGACACGCTGGTGGAGGACTATGTAAAGCAGCTCAACTCCGACGTGAACGACTTCTGCAACAGCTTCGACTACCGCAACGCGGGGAGCCTGCACAAACCGGAAATGGAGCACGTCAGGAGCTCGATAGAGCGCTCGGTGGAGTTCCTTACCGGAAGAAAGCCGAGAGTGAAATAAAATGCTGGAGATACGCAATCTTTACAAGAGCTACAGGGGCTTCAACGTCCTGAACGGTCTGTACATGACCATAAACCGGGGCGACGTGTACGGCTTCCTCGGAAAGAACGGCTGCGGCAAGACCACGACCATGAATATCATCTGCAACATCATCAACAAGGATGACGGAGAGATAATTCTCGGCGAGGACGGCACCAACAGCATAAAGATAGGATATCTTCCCGAGACCCCGTCGATGTACGATTACATGAACGGGTATGAGTATCTGGGCTACATCGCCTACTGCTCGCGGTTCGAGGGCGACATAAACAAGCGAATATCCGCTGTGCTCGCGATAACCGGCATGACCGAGGGCGGAAAGCGCCGCATTAAAGGCTATTCCCGCGGTATGACCCAGCGTCTCGGCATAGCGGCGGCGATATTCAACAAGCCAGACCTGCTGATACTCGACGAGCCTACCTCCGCGCTTGACCCGGAAGGGCGCTCCGAGGTAATGAACATCATACGCAACCTGTCGGACACAGGCTGTACGATACTGCTCTGCACCCATATCCTTAGCGACGTTGAGCGCGTCGCCAACCGGGTAGGCATACTCAGCAACGGGAAGCTTGCCGTTGAGGGAAGCATAGACGAGATACTCGCGAGCTACGGGCTCGATTGCGTGGAGGTACAGCTCCCCGAGCCGGACGAGCGCGCCTACGACCTTTTCAGGAACGCGGATTTCGCGGAAAAGGTGGATATCCGCGAGAAGACCGGGCTCATAATCGCGGACGTTAAGGAAGGTAACGCCGGAATGACGGCGGCGATGCGCATTCTTGCGGACAACAGCGTTACCGTGTCGAGCGTGAGACTTGCGCGGCCGACGCTTGAACAGGTATATCTCAGTATAGTGGGAGGACAGTGGACATGATAAGCGGTCTTAAAAAAGAATTTCTGTTCTTCCTGCGCGGCGGACGGCTTGCCGTGGTAGCAATAGTCATGCTTGCGCTCGCGGTGATGTCGCCGCTTATGTTCGGAGCAATGAGCGGCATGATCGACGCCATGGAGGGCGCAATGCCAGATAACGAGCAGTACGAGCAGATGACGGAAATGTTCACGAGTTTTTCCGCCTCGGACATGGTGATGTACAATGTGGAATACGTCGGAGGGCTCGGCGGACTTATACTGCTGTTCCTGTTCAAGGGAGCCGCAGGCGGCGAGCAGAAGAAACGCTCGGTCATCATACCCCAGTGTGCGGGGCTCGACGCGGAGAGATACGTTATCCCGAAGTTTCTCGTTTACCCGCCGTGCGTGTTCGCGATCTCGGTCGCGGCGATCTTTGCCGGCACGGGAGTCTCCCTTATCGTATTCCCTGGCAAGCTTGATATGGGGCTTGTCTGCCTGTCGGCAATCAGTACGGGGGTATATCTCGCCTTCACGACGGCTGTACAGTTCTGTATCGGCGTCTGCACCGGACGCTCCAACCTCGCGGTGGTATCGGTCATCATCATGCAGACCTTCCTACCGTCGATACTCTCATTTTTCCGCGTTGACCGGTTCAATCCGACAGCGCTGTACTCGATAGCCCTTACCGCCGCACAGCGTAGCGGTGAGACCGGCAACGTGCTGCTCTCAACTCTTGAATCCGCGTCGGTCTCCGACGATATCTCCGCTCTGAATGTGGCGGTAAGCCTCGGAACCGCGATCGTGATCTCGGTACTGCTGTACTTCGTGACCGTGTTCACGCTCCATACGCAGGAAGTCCATAACGAGGGAAACGAACCGATATTGTAGGGAACCTCTAAAAGCCCGTTCTATCCGTCAGCAGCGCGAATGGATCCAGCGTCACGCCGGCGCAGGGGGGCACTCGGTGCGCGTTTTACGCGCACTTCAAACCCTGATAACTAACACATCATTACACGAAAGGATAAACATATCATGCCAATAGCCTACGACAACGAAGCCCGCGTGTTCAAGCTTGACACACCCGCCTCGACCTACGCCTTCCATGTTACGGAAAGCAAAAACCTTCTCCACCTCTACTACGGGGCATACGTTCCGGAGTCAGACCTTACCTACAACCTTCGTATCCCGGACGGCTCACCGTTCGTGCCGGCGACCCACGACGCTATGGGTCCACACTCCTTCGACTGCGCGGCAATGGAATACTCCACAAGCGGGGTCGCAGACTTCCGCGAGCCCTGCCTTCAGGTCGGGGACAAGTTCGGCATGACCGCCTGTGAGATATACTACAAGCGGCATGAGATATACAAGGGAAAGAAGAAGCTCGAAGGGCTCCCTGCGACGTTCGCCAACGAGGACAGAGAAGTGACATCCCTCGACCTTATCTGCGAGGATCCCCATACCGGACTTGAAATAATCCTGCAATACAGCGTGTTCGAGAACCTCGATATCATCACCCGCTCCGCAAAGGTCGTGAACAAGGGGGACGACCCGCTCGAACTCAAACGCCTGCTGTCCTGCTGCGTTGACCTCGACAGAATGGACTACGACATGATAACGCTCGAAGGCACATGGGCAAGAGAGCGCCATGTTCAGCGCTTCCCGCTCCACTTCGGAAAGCAGTCCGTGGATTCCTGCCGCGGAGCTACCGGTCATCAGCACAGCAATTTCATCGCGATCTGCGACCATACCGCGACAGAGGACTACGGCGAGTGCTACGGCTTTGCACTGTGCTGGTCGGGCTCGTATCTCGCGCTCGCAGAGGTCAACCAGTATGAGAAGACCCGCGTGGTAATGGGCGAGAACCCCTACGACTTCTCGTGGCACTTAGAGCCGGGTGAAAGCTTCCAGTCCCCCGAGGTCATAATGACCTACTCGGCGGAGGGTCTCGGAAAGATGTCCCGGAACTTCCACGA
>JAFZOA010000304.1 GCA_017550775.1 Ruminiclostridium sp.
TGTCCTTGCAGGAACAGAGAAAGGCTGATGCAAGCAGCACCGGAACAGCGGCTTTAAGATACTTTTTCATTGAGAACTCCTCCTTGTGAAAAGCGACAGTATGCAGAATATGAAAAATACCAGAATGTCGGTGACGACGATCGTCGAGCCGACAGGCGTTCCCGCCATAATCGACGTGAATATTCCCACGCCTGCACAGAATACCGAAACACATGCCGAGCAGATGACAACGCTCTTAAAGCTCTTGAAAAGCCGCATCGCCGACAGCGCCGGGAATATTATCAGCGCCGATATCAGGAGCGAGCCGACGAGATTCATCGCAAGAACGATGATGAGCGCGGTGATTATCGCGATTATGAGGTTGTAGATGTTTGCTTTTACGCCTGCCGCCTTCATGAAATTCTCGTCGAATGTCACCGCGAAGATCTTGTGATAAAAGATCAGGAACGCGGCTATGACAACTACCGACATAATTATGCAGACGATAACGTCCGTTTCTTTGAGCGTCAGTATCGAGGTCGAACCGAACAGAGTCGTGCAGACATCGCCCGTTATGTTCGCCGAGGACGGGAACACGTTCATCAGCATATAACCGACGGCGAGAGCGCCGACCGATATCATCGCGATAGCCGCATCGCCGTTTATTTTCGCATTTTGACCCGTCCGGAGCAGCAGTACAGCGGAGATAACTGTTATAGGAAGGACGATGTACATATCGTTTGTTAGTCCTACCAGCCCCGCGACCGCCATAGCGCCGAAAGCAACGTGCGACAGTCCGTCGCCGATGTATGAGAAACGTTTCAGTACTAGCGTCACCCCAAGAAGCGACGAACACAGCGCTATGAGAAGCCCGACTATGAGCGCGTACCATACGAACGGATAGCTGAAATATAGCTGCAGCTTTGCCGCGAAATCACCCATTTTCGCTCACCGTCCCTTCCTCTGCCGCAGCTTCGTGCTGCGCGAAAAGCTTTCCGACATCGCTCGCGAGATAGTCCGCGGTCGTGCCGAAGAAAAGCTGGTGATGCGCGCCGATATGAAGAATGTGAGAAGCGTATTTCGTCGCCGCTGCGAAGTCGTGAGATACCATGATTATCGTGACGCCGCTCCTGTTGAGCTCGGAAATGAGCTCATAAAGGTCGAGCTGAGCCTTCGGGTCGAGTCCCGTCGCCGGCTCGTCAAGAAGCAGTATCTTCTGCGCCGCACAAAGCGCCCTTGCGAGAAGCACCCGCTGCTGCTGTCCGCCGGACAGTTCGCGGTAACAGCGGGAAGCGAGGTCGGTTATCCCGAGCCGCGACATCGTGCTTTCGGCAAGCCGCTTTTCCTCTTTCGTATAGAACGGCCGGAGCCCGCATTTCGGCAGACAGCCCGACATAACAATTTCGCGCACGGAAGCGGGGAAATCGCGCTGTATCGCGGTCTGCTGGGGGAGATAGCCGATGTCTCCGGCTTTCATATCCCCGAGCCGCTCTATCGTGCCGGACATCGGCTGTTTAAGCCCGAGAAGCGTCTTTATAAGCGTGCTTTTTCCCGAACCGTTCTCTCCGAGTACGCAGAGGTAGCAGCCGTCGGATACGGCGAAGTCAAGTCCGCTCACCACGGCGTTTCCTTCGTATCCGAGCGTTATATTCCTGCATTGCAGCAGATTAGACATTTACGTCACGTCCTTTTTGACCGGAATGTGTCTTCCCGCGTCCGGCGGGAGCCGCGCTGCGGCCGTGTCATTTCAGCGTATCTTTCAGCACTTCATAGTTCTTCCGCATAAGCGAGATGTAGGTATCTCCGCCGTCTGCCTGCGCCCTGCTCACAGACTGGAGCGAGTTGAGTTCGGCTATGGTCTGGTTCTTTGCGGTCGTGCTGTTTATTATCGTCTGCGCTATCGACTTGTCGGAATTTTCTATCGTGTATATCGTTTTTGCGCCGATCTCGTCGGCCTTCTGAGCGAGGAACACAATAGTCTCGAAGCTTGCTTCCGTTTCCGCCGAACAGCCGATGAACGCTGCATAGTAATCAAGTCCGTAATCGTCAACGAAATAGCGGAACGGGAATCTGTCGCCGAAAACGACCGTCTTTACGGGAGCCGCATCGATAAGAGCTCTGAAGTCGCTGTCGAGTTTGTCGAGTTCCGCTGTGTATGTCGCAAGGTTGGCTTTGTATGTGTCGGCGTTTGCTGAGTCGATATTGCACAGCTTATCCGCGATCTCTGCGCAGATGAGCTTAGCGTTCTTTACCGAGAGCCATACATGTTCGTCGTATTCGGGCTCGTCGTCGTGATGATGTTCGTGTTCGTCATCATGGTCGTGGTCATTATCGTCGTCATGATCGTCGTCATGGTCATCATCATCGTGATCGTGATGATGCTCGTCCTCGCCCTGCATACCTTCCTTGAGCTCCTCGGTCTTTGCATTGTCACCGATAGTTCCGAGAAGGTCTATGACCTTCATATCCTTATTGACCGCACCTTCAAGAGCGTCATCCGCCCATTCGTCGGACTCGCCGCCGACATGAATGAACAGGTCGCAGTCCGATATTCTTATGATGTCGTCTGCTGTGGGCTGGAAGTTGTGCAGATCAACGCCGCTGCCGAGAAGATAGGTGATATCTGCGTTATCGGCTTTGTCGCCCATTATCTGCTTTACCCAGTCGTATTCCGGGAAGATCGAGCATACTATGCTGAGCTTTCCGGTGTCGGTATTGTTTGCGGGCTTGCTCTGTGTGCCTGCGGCAGAAGCGTTCTGTGAGCAGGACGAAACGCCTGTGATGATAAGTGATGCAGCCGCGATTAGAGCAGCAATTCTGAATTTTGACATGATAAAAACCTCCGTAATTGAGAAAATTATGCGTCGGAAAGACGCGCCTGTACGATGAAAAGCATAGTACGGGCTCAATTACGAAGCTCTGTTTTCAGTGATATAAGTGTTGCGGGTTGATATGAAAAGCCTGCGCGCCGGAGCAGCGTGAAAGCAGCTGCCGCGAGAACGGAAACAAGCACCGACGCTGCTGCCGGAAGAATAAAGCGCGCGGAATGTATGCACGCGTCTATCATACGGCAGACTGCGCAGTTGTCGTCGTGTGTGCAGTTATGGTGTGCGCCTGCTGCAACAAAAAGGAACGCGCCGAGCAGAGCAAGGCACAGCAGCAATGCTGTTATCATAAAAAACGCAGAATGCTTTCTGCCTGACATTACCCTCACTCCTTTTTGCAGTGTTTGCATTTTATTATCAGCTCAATCTCATCATCGGGCTCTATCTCGCCGCAGCCTGCGGCATCGGCGATTATTCTCCGGCTTGTTTCGCGGTCGGCGGCATATACATTTCCGCATACCTTGCAGCGCATATTGACCCTGCCGGTGTTTTCACCCTCGAAGATATACATGTATTCGCGGTTCGCGGGATCTATCGTTTTGCGAACTCTGCCGTCTTTTTCGAGGTCGCGCAGGAATCTGTAAACGGTGCTTTCCGACGGAGCGTTGTGGTTTTCGTCCGCGCTTATCTCCGCGGTTATCTGTCTTACCGTGAACGGGTCGCCGCTGTGTGTTTCAAGAAAATGAAGCAGTGCTTCGCGGTTTGCTGTTTTATATGCTGCCATATTATTCTCCCAAATGAAAATGAAAAGCAATTTCATTTTTGTATTATATCATCATTCCGGCTGTTTGTCAATAGTTTGACAGATTTTTTTGCGGGGAAAAGAAAAACGCCCCTCCGGACGTTTTTCGCTGTGAGAAAGGGGCGAATCAGAGTTATTTGATTATGACTGCGAGCTGGGGGTTCGTTGTTGCTTTATATGAGTGCATCGTGTACGCTTTTGGCAACAACTGTAACTGCATCGTGCAGTGCGAGGCTGGTATGGTTTTACAAAAAGTATTCCTGTACTCCGGACAGCGTGGCAGAAAAAACCGTATGGCAGAA
>JAFZOA010000305.1 GCA_017550775.1 Ruminiclostridium sp.
ACCGTCCGCGCGATGATGTCGCTTAAGATGCAGAACACCGCTCCGCCGAGGAAGCAGGCGGGTATCATCACTATCGGCTTTGCTGTCCCGAAAAGCATCTTCACGAGGAATGGCACCGCGATACCCACGAATGTCACGGGTCCCGCGAACGCCGCCACACAGCCGGATAACAGGCTTGACAGCAGTATCATGGCGATACGCACGGCCTTGATGTTCACGCCCATATCGACGGCGTAGCTTTCGCCGAGCTGATAGGCGCTGATCGGTTTCGACATGAAGAACACCGCCGTGAGCGCCGCGAAGATGATGACCGCGCAGACTACCAGCGACTCCGTTTTGAAGCCGGAGAACGTACCCACCGACCAGCCGCGCAGGTTGACGATATCCGAGTCGTCGGCGAAGTTCACGATGATGTCGGTTATCGCGGTGCAGATGTAGCCTATCATTACGCCGCACACGACGAGCAGGGACATACTGCGTATCCGCGAGGACATCAGGAGCACCGCCGACATTGCGACAAGCGCGCCGACAAATGCCACAGCCGCCATGAGCGCCGAATTGAGCACTATCGCACCGCGCGCCGCGAGGATAAGCGCGATCGCAACCGTAAGCCGCGCTCCCGACGAGATACCGAGAACAAACGGTCCCGCGATAGGGTTGTGAAAGTACGTCTGGAGCATATATCCCGACAGTGCAAGAGCACCGCCGAGCACTGCCGCCGCGAGGGTTCTCGGAAGTCTTATTTTCAGCAGTATCATTTCCGAAGTATCGTCACCGCCGCCGGACAGTATGTTCAGCACTTCCCCGGGCGATATATCCGCGCTTCCCGCCGAAATGCTCAGAACGATGAATACCACCGTCAGCACGCCGAGAAGTGCGAATGAGAAGATTATTCGCTTTTTCATGTCTTCTTTTAGTTTACAGTTTACAGGTTACAGTTTACAGTTGTGGTGTCGCCTGCGGCGACGGATTTGAAATAGTTTACAGTGTATGGGTTACACTATACAGTTAACAGTTATTCCACCGTCTGCGGGGCTTTTTAAATCCGTCGCCGCAGACAACTCACAATTATTTATTAATTTTGTATAAGTATGTGGTGTTTTCGCCTGTGTCGGCGAAAACGGTGTGAAGGTCGGTGAGTATGTCGCCGGTCTTCATGATGTCCTGATAGACGCTGCGTCCGGTACACCAGACATTACCGTTCTGAACCGCGCGGAAGCCCTTGAGTAGGTCGTTCTTGGCTGTGAGCTCCGCTATGCTGTGGATATCGCCGGATATGTTGCAGTTGTAGATGATGATGTCCGCGTCCTTCGCGTGAAGACAGAACTGCTCGGGTTCGAGAGTTACCGCAGAGAGCGCGTTGTCGTCGCCGAGGAAGTCGAACACGTTCTTCCCGCCCGCCATTTCTATCATCTTGGTGATGTAGTCGCCGGCCTTGCGGGTGACGATGCGACCGGATGAGGTGATGTAGAAGAACACGGCTGTTTTACCGCTTGACTGCACGGTATTGAGCTCGTCGAAGTGCTTTTTCTGCTCATCGAAAAGCTTTTCTCCGAGCTCCGGACAGCCCGCTATCCGCGCATAGACCTTCACCCATTCACAGCGCCCGAGGGGGTGAGTTTCGTAGCTCGAACGGTCAACGAATACCGGTATTCCGAGCTCTTCCAGCTTCTCGCGCACCTTCGGGACATGCTCGGACATGGTGGATTGTATCGAGAGCCGACAGCCCTGTGAGAGCAGCAGCTCATAGTCCGGTTCGCGGTACTTGCCCGCGTAGATGATGTCGCCGCGCTCCATTGCGGAACGGGCGTTTTCTATGTACCAGCCGTCCGTGTCGGTCGCCGAGAAGCGTATGTCGGAAAGCCTTCCCATAGCGTCGTAGAAGCACATCACCGCGCTTGCCGCAAGGTAGATAAGGTCGGGTGAGCGCGGTATCACGGTGACGTTGGAAGCAAGCCCCGCCGGTTCGCTGTCGGTAATGAGGTATGCGCCGCCGTCGCTCGTGGTTATCATAGCGTCGCCGGTTTCGTACTCATAGATCGTGAAGCACTCGGCATAGGCGTTTTCAAGCTTTTCCGGCGCGGCGAGACCGTCTATGATGTATGGCGTGTCCGACTCGGCCGGAGCCTGCTCACAGCCGCAGAGGTTCGCGATCATTACGGCTGTGAGCAAAAGGGCAATAAGCTTTTTTATCATGCTTTCTTCTTCCTTGTCTTTATGACGGCGAATACCGCGCCGACGATGACGATGACTCCCACCGCCGACCCGCCCGCGATAAGCGGAACAGTCATATCGTTCTCAGCGGGGAGTGAGGACTTGTCGAAGGTTATCTCGTAGTTTATCAGGTGGGGCTCGCTCATGGCGAGGGTCTCCGCCTGTACGGAAAGCGGCTCGTCGAGCGTGTACACGGGTATCTCGAATACCGAGTTGCCCTCCGTATTCACGGGAAGGAACTCCTTGCCGTCAACTATCATCAGGTCGTAGTTCGGGCTGCTCCACTCGACTCGCGCGGTCATGCTCCCGCCCGAGACCGTGAGCTGGAGGGGAGAGGTGATGTACGCCCTTCCTGTGCCGCCCGTCATGGTTATCGCTACCGTGTAAATGCCGTCGGTCATTGATCTGTCAGCTTCTTTCCGAGCTCGCAAAGTTCCCCGAGCTCCGTTTCGTTCGCGTCGAGGTTGGTGATGTACCCCTCGTCGATAAGCTCTGCACCGTCGTTCTTAACGCGTTTCTCCCATGCGTGCATCCAGTCGCCCGTACCCCAGTCATACGAGCCGAAGAGCAGTACCCGCTTTCCGGAGAGCTCGCTCTCGATACGCGCGAAGAACGGTTCGAACTCCGCTTCTTCAAGCTGTTCGTCGCCCATGGCGGGACAGCCGAACGCCAGCGCGTCGTAGTCGGATATATTACCCGTGAAGTCCGCAACATTGGTCGCTTCGACTCCCGCGCCCTCAGCGACGGCTTTCGCCATAGCTTCGGTGTTGCCTGTTCCGCTCCAATAGATCACAGCAGTTTTCATACAAATTCCTCCTGAAAATAAAAAACAGGCTATGCCTTTCCAAAAGGCACGCCTTTACAGAGATATACCGAGCGCATATCTCATATTAACGTGATTTCCGGTTCCGGCAGAAACACAGTCTTCTTCCACGTATCTGACTTATACGTTTTACGCCTAAGTGCGTAAACATCTTCACAGTGACCGACTCGCGGGGAATTTCACCCCATTCCGTGTCCCGATACATTCTGTTCGGGTGAAGAGAGACTATATATTTTATAATTGTAGATCATTCCGATATAATCCGTATTATACATCAATTTCGGCGATGTGTCAATACCTTTTGACAAAATTCATTTTTTTGTGTTTTCCTATTGACAAAACAGATGATGTGTTGTATAATGTATTCGGTTAGCGAAAACTAACACCGTCGAGTTAGCGTAAAACAACTTTGCGTGCTTAACGTATGTGCCGGTAAGATGCGCATATCTGCACAGCGTTGTTAGTTATAACTAACTCACGGCGGTATCATGAAGGAGGGAAACAGATGATGCCACTCAATATTGCAATACCCGACACGGATTGCGTGATTAAGAAGGTGGGCGGCTCTGCAGAGATGAGGTCGCACCTTGAGAACATAGGCTTTGTCCCGGGCAGCACAGTAAGAGTTGTGAGCTGTGTCGGTGAAAACCTTATAGTTGATGTCAAGGGTTCAAGAATAGCTCTGAGCGGAGAGCTTGCGAGTAAAATAATGGTATAAAGGAGAAAAGCTATGAATCTGAGGAAAGCAGGAATAGGAAGCACCGTGACGGTCACGAAGATCGGCGGCGAGGGCGCAGTAAAGCGCCGCATCATGGACATGGGGCTCACCAAGGGAACGCAGGTCACCGTCCGCAAGGTCGCGCCGCTCGGAGACCCTATCGAGCTCACAGTTCGCGGCTATGAGCTGTCGATTCGCAAGGGCGACGCGGAGATGATCGAGGTCACAGGAGGAACGAATCAATGAGCATAAAGATAGCGCTTGCCGGAAACCCGAACTGCGGCAAGACAACGCTTTTCAACGCGCTTACCGGCTCTAACCAGTTCGTCGGGAACTGGCCGGGGGTCACGGTGGAGAAGAAGGAAGGAAAGCTCAGAAAGCACGACGATGTTATCGTCACCGACCTTCCCGGTATCTACTCACTCTCGCCCTACACCCTCGAAGAGGTCGTGGCGAGAAACTACCTGATAAACGAGCGTCCCGATGTGATACTAAACATCATCGACGGCACCAACCTCGAACGTAACCTTTACCTCACCACTCAGCTCACCGAGCTCGGAATACCGGTCGTTACCGCCGTAAATATGGTCGATGTCCTCAAAAAGAACGGCGATACGATAGATCTCGGAAAGCTTTCAAAAGCGACAGGCTGTAAAGCGGTCGCTATATCCGCGCTAAAAGGCGATGGCGTGCAGGAGGCGGCGGAGGCTGCAATTGCCGCTGCTAAGGGCGAAAAGACCGTCCCGAAGCACAGCTTCTCCGGTACAGTCGAGCACGCCCTCGCGCACATCGAGGAAGCTGTGCTCCACGATATGCCGGAGGAAAAGCAGCGCTGGTATGCGATAAAGCTGTTTGAGCGGGACGAACAGGTGATAGAACAGCTCGGGGTTTCCGCGGCAAAGCTTGCTCACATCGAGAACGACATCAAGGCGGTGGAGGAGGAGCTTGACGACGACAGCGAGTCTATCATCACCAACGAGCGTTACGAATACATTTCCCGTGTTATCGGGGACTGTCAGAACAAGAAGAGTGCCGGTAAGCTCTCCGTTTCGGATAAGATCGACAGGATCGTCACCAACCGCGTGCTCGGACTTCCGATATTTGCGGCGGTAATGTTCCTTATCTACTACATATCCATGGTCACGGTGGGTCTCGGAGCCACGGACTGGGCAAATGACGGACTGTTCGGCGACGGGTATCACCTGTTCGGCATCGGCGACGGCGAGACAGAGGAAGCCGAGGAGGAATACGGCGACACAGACGCGATCATAGAGGGCGCACTCGCGAAGGCTGACGAGCTCGGGATAGACGTTTCCGAAGCAGAGGATGCGGACAGCTTCAGAAGCATAGCCGCTGCAATGGGCGACGCGGAGTTCACATACACGGTCGAGGACGAGGAAACGCTCGCTGTGGAGGACTTTACCGCGACCACCGCCGACTTCTCGGCTGCAATAGATATGTTTGAGAAGTACGACGGCGGCGTTGACCCCGCAAATTACGGCGTATGGGTACCGGGCGTTCCTGTGGTTATCGAGGGCTGGCTCGGCGAGGATTGCCCGGAGTGGCTCCACGGGCTTGTCATTGACGGTATCGTAGCGGGGGTGGGCTCTGTGCTGGGTTTCGTGCCGCAGATGCTGGTACTGTTCCTGCTGCTCGCGTTCGTTGAAGCGTGCGGCTACATGGCAAGAGTGGCGTTCGTGCTCGACCGCATTTTCCGCCGCTTCGGTCTTTCCGGCAAGTCCTTCATACCGATACTTATCGGCACGGGCTGCGGCATACCCGGAATAATGGCTTCCCGCACGATAGAGAACGAGCGCGACCGCAGAATGACCATAATGACCACCACGTTTATCCCGTGCAGCGCCAAGCTCCCCTTTATCGCGATGATCGCGGGCGCGATATTCGGAGGTTCTCCCTTCATTTCGGTATCGGCGTTCTTCCTCGGAATGGCGGCGATAATCGTTTCGGGCATAATCCTCAAAAAGACGAAGATGTTCGCCGGAGACCCGGCTCCCTTCGTAATGGAGCTTCCCGCATA
>JAFZOA010000027.1 GCA_017550775.1 Ruminiclostridium sp.
AATGCGCTTTCACCGCGCTTACCGTTCTGACGGCGTTCGGCTTCGGAAACGTAAAGCTTTTCGCACTCCGCTCGTTCGTGAGCATTTCCGTAAGTATGCTGATATGCGGCGCGGCTGTCCTGACACGCGAACTCACGGGCAGCGACTTCATATTCTCCGCGAACGGGTATGTGTATCTCAATATCTCGGCGCTGGTGCTGGTCATATCCTCCGCAGTGATATACGGGGTGCTTACCCTGCTGCGGCGCATACTTGACAGCCCGGTGGCCGACGAGCGGTTCAGCCTTACCGTCCGAAACCTCGGCGTTACCGCAGAGCTCACCGCGATCGCGGACACCGGCAACTGTCTCAGGGACTGGCTCACAGGGAGGCCGGTGATAGTCTGCAAGCCGGAGGCGGTGCGCGCGGTGACTCCCGCGAATGTCACGGCTTACCTCTGCGGCGTTACCGATGATGTGGCAGGAATAAGGCTGCTTCCGCTGAACACGGTCTCCGGCAGCGGTATAGCCGCCGCGTTCCGACCGGACAGCGTGAACATGAGGCTCCGCGGTACGGAAAAGCGGCTCGACGCGCTTATCGCTGTGACGGAAGGCGCGCTTGAAGGGGAAAGCTTCGACGCGGTGATACCGGCGAAGCTGTTACAGACGATATGAAGGAGAAGAGTAATGAACACTACTGCGAAGATCAATGAACTGATACGGCGCATAATGGCACGCCGGGCGACGGGCGGGGTGTATTACATCAACGGTTCGGACAATCTTCCTGCTCCGCTCACGAAGGAGGAGGAAGAACAGGCGTTCGAGGGGCTCCGGAACGGCTCTTCCGAAGCCCGCGACGCACTCATAACCCATAATCTGCGGCTCGTGGTGTACATAGCCAAGAAGTTCGAGTCAACGGGGATAGGCATAGAAGACCTCATTTCCATAGGCACTATCGGGCTTATCAAGGCGGTCAACACGTTCAGCCCGGACAAGAACATTAAGCTTGCGACATATGCGTCACGCTGCATCGAGAACGAGATACTTATGTTCCTGCGCAAGGCGAACCAGTACAAGTCCGAAATATCCATTGAGGAGCCTCTGAACATCGACTGGGACGGCAACGAGCTGCTGCTGTCGGACGTGCTCGGGACGGAGGACGACGTGGTGAACGAGAACATAGAGAGCGAGGCGGAGAAGAAGCTCCTGCTGGACTCGGTGGCGCGGCTCCCAGAGCGCGAACGTTTCATCATGGAGAAGCGGTTCGGTCTTATCGACGGCAAAGAGATGACACAAAAAGAGGTAGCCGATCTCATCGGTATCTCCCAGAGCTATATATCCCGCCTTGAAAAGCGGATAATCAAGCGTCTGAGAAAGGAGCTGGAAAAAATATCATAGTCGGACGCCCTCTCTGTCCTGTGACGGAGAGGGCGCGCCTGTTCTGTAAAAAACTCCCCCACTTCGCAGTGGGGGAGTCTTTGATCTGTATGGTCAGTTCTCTGTACCACGGAAGGCAACGCACATCATAGTAGTGTCGTCGAAGCGCTCGGTCTTGCCGCCAAACTCGCTGATGCCGTCGTTTATGCCCTTGATGACATCGGCGGGGGAGGAGCCGGTGATCGTGTTGAGCAGCTCCAGTGTCCTTTCGAGACCGTAGTGCTCGCCATAGAAGTTCTTAACGTCGGTCACGCCGTCCGTGTAGAGGAAAAGGCTTCCGCCCTTGCTGAGGTCGATTGTGTGATCCTCATATACCATGTCGTCGGAAACTCCGACAGGCGGAAAGTTGTCGCCGTTGTTGCCCACAAGCTCGTATTTCCCGTCCCCGAGCTTTACCGCCGGGTATTCATGTCCCGCGTTCGCGTATGTCACGATACCGGTTTTAAGGTCGAGAATGCCGAACCACATCGTAATGAACAGATCCATTTTGTTGTTCTCGCAGATGTGCTTGTTGACATCCTGCAATATCTCCGCGGGAGTTCCCGGGAGCATTGCGCGGTCATGTATGATGAGCTTGGATATCGCCATGAAAAGCGCTGCCGGAACGCCCTTGCCCGAAACATCCGCCATTATAAGTCCGAGGTGGTCGTTGTCGATGTGGAAGAAGTCGTAGAAGTCGCCGCCGACGTTCTTCGCGGGTATCATAGAAGCGCTGATCTCGTACTGCACATGATGCGCATGGTTCATCGGGAGCATATTCATCTGCATCTGCGCCGCGACCTTGAGCTCCGCCGTGACCTTTTCGGTGAGGTACTTCTGATAGCGCATATTGATGTATCCGCCGAGACCTATGCTTATCGTGTTGGTCACGCTTGCGGTCTTTACATAGTCGGTGATCTCATATCCGACGAACGAGAAGCACAGATATCCGAAGGGCTTGCCCATAAGGTCGATAGCGTTGAAGATAAGCGGGTGTCCGGACTCGAAGCGTTTCTCTAAATCCGGTACGAACTCGTCTTTTTCAAGCGGATAGACGAATTTATCGGTGTGATACGAGTCAAAGAATACACAGGGAATGTTTTCGGTTTCTTTTCCGTCGAAATAGTTTCTTCCGCTGTCAAAGCAGTGCTTATCCATGATGCAGCAGAGATCGTGAAGAAGCGGATTGTTCATAAACTCCGCAGCCTCTTCCGGGGAAGAAGCCTGCTGGATATCCGCGGCTATGTTATGGAACACCCGTACATCGTCCTGATAGCGGTAAAATCCGCTGTTAATGGTGTCGAGCGTCGGGTTGGAGGAGGGCGATTCATACTCACAGCCGCAGGACGTGTTGGGGATAAGCTTCGGGACAACGGAAATGTCCGCGATATGTTCTCCGTTGATTATTGCCATGACAGCCTTGCCGACAGACTCGGCGAGCTCTATGCTGTCACAGCCCGCTGTGGAAATGGGGGGTACGGAGACAAGAGACTCCTCTATCCCGTCAAACCCGGTAACGATGACCTGCTCCGGCACTCCTATGCCTGCCTTGATGAACACATCGGCGACGTTTATCGCCATGATGTCGTTCGCACAGATGACCGCGTCGGGGATATTGCCGTCGTCGATGAGCTTCTGTGTGGAGTTGCGCGCGGGCCACGCCCAGAACTCGCCGTAGCTTACCATGCTGTCGTCGAAGGGCATATTGTTTTCGGCGAGCACCTTCTTGAAGATATCTATTCTCGCGTCGGAGAACTTGTTGTTTCTGATCCCGGCCATGAAGTGCGGCTTTTTTACGCCGTGATGCTCGATTGCATGACGGACGACGCTCTCGAAGCCCTGCTCATAGTCGAACGAGACATTGACGGTGTTTTCATAGGTCCCGTCAACGACTATCACCGGCACCGAGAATTCCTCCGCTTTTGAGATTATCCTGTTGGAGACCTTGCGGCTCTTGATCTTCTCGTCCATGAGAATAAGACAATCTATCCGGTCGTAGGGGATTATATCGAAAACATAACATTCCGGTACGTTGTCGCTCTCTTCCCAGTACAGGTCGCTGTTGATCGTATATATCAACAGTCTGCAATCATGTGGGATCAGGTTCTTGTTGAGCTGTTCAAGAAAACTGTGATGCTGGTTGTCCCATATTCTTGAAGTGCAAATCGCGATAGCTTTCTTTCCGTTTATCATACTTTTTTACCGCCTGACTGAGTTATTATTGGGATGTGCGACCGGTATTATTGTCACCATAAAAATATTATACCACAAACTCGCCCTGTTTGCAAGTGTTTTTTCCGCACACACGGCGGAATAAAAACAGGCTCTGTAACGACATTTTCTGAGTTTACAGGTTACAGTTTACAGGTTACAGTTGTGGTGTCGCCTGCGGCGACTTATTTAAATCGTGACGAAACAAGTAAGTATCTGCTTAAAAAGAACTACCTTCCGGGTTTTGTCACAATTCAGATATGTCCGCGAAGCGGATGCCACAACTGTACACTGTAACCTGTAAACTGTAAACTAAAAATATTGCATTATTCGTGGTGGTGTGGTATAATAAAAAAGCAGGCTATACCGCCGGCTGCGTGCTGAACGCACAGAGTACAGAGAAACAGGAGGATACCATGAATAATTTCAATTTTTACAGTCCCACCGAGTTTGTTTTCGGCAGAGGCAGAGAGACCGAGTGCGGAGAGTATGTGAAGAAGTACGGCGGGAGCAAGGTCCTGCTGCATTACGGCGG
>JAFZOA010000306.1 GCA_017550775.1 Ruminiclostridium sp.
AGCGGTAGACAAGGGCTCGAAGATAGCTCTCGCGACCGCGGAGTCCATGAAGCAGGTCAAGGATATGTCGGCACAGACCGCCGCACTGATCTCCGACATCGCTTCGGCAAGCGCGGAGCAGAACGAATCTATCCGTCAGATCACCTCCGGCGTGGAGCAGATCTCTCAGGTAATCCAGACCAACTCCGCTACCGCGGAAGAGACCGCCGCTTCCTGCGAAGAGCTTTCGGGTCAGTCCAAGCTCCTCAAGGATCAGGTTTCGAGATTCCGCATCAACCGGTAAAAGCATAGTACCAGATATGAAGATCCGAGCCCTCGTGGTTCGGATCTTTTGCTTTGCCAAAAAAATAATGTCTGGTCTGTAACAAGACCAATCAAGTTCCGTGGTACGGCATTGGGTCCATGCGTCTATGATATTGTTACGCAAATCCGCCGGCGGAGTCAAACGGCGCATCCCCCCGCGAAATCGTCCGCAATGAGCCTTACATCCGGCAGAAGCTCCTGCGGATATCATATTTAATACGGAATTGCAATCTTGTACAGATACAAGCAGAAGAACCGTTGTAAAAGATAACCAAAAGTACTTGAAAATGTTCCGGAAATATGGTATAATATATGCAATCAATATCACATGGTGTATGGAGGCATTTTTATGAACATATCTGAATTTGCGAAAGAAGCGGGGGTCTCGGTCTCGGCTGTGAGCCGTTTTTTCAACGACGGTTATCTGTCGGAAGACAAGCGCGCGGCGATAGAGGCGGCTCTTGAAAGAACGGGATATATGCCGAGTTATTCGGCAAGAACAATACGCACAAAGGTCACAAAGCTCGTCGGCGTTATCCTGCCGAAGCTTTCAAGCGAAAGTATTTCCCGCGTGACCGAGGGAATAAGCGAGGTACTAAGCGAGGATGGTTTCGAGCTTCTGCTCGTTAATACGGCCAACGACTACAAACGCGAGATAACGTCGCTCGAATTGTTTCGCCAGAACCGCGTGGACGGCGTTATACTGCTCGCGAGCGTCTTTACCGATCTGCACCGCTCGCTGCTGTCGAAAATGCGCGTTCCGACGGTCATAGTGGGTCAGCAGCTCAAAGGCTTCAACTGCGTTTGTCACAACGATCTGGGCGCGGCATACAGTATGACAAAGCTCATGCTCGACAAAGGTGCAAAACGCCCCGCATTCATCGGCGCGAATCCCGAGGACAAGGCGGCAGGCAGAGACCGGAGATCCGGCTTTGAAAAAGCGGTGACCGAAGCGGGGCTTAACGTGGATCCGAAGCTCTGCGAGATAGCGCAGTTCAGCATGGACTCGGGCTACGAAAAGGCAAAGCTGCTGTTCTCCGGGAAGAAAAAGCCGGACTGTCTGTTCTGTGCCACGGACAACATAGCTGCCGGAGCAATGCTGTACTGCCGTGAAAATAATATCAGTATCCCTGGGGACGTGATGATCGGGGCGGTGGGTGATTCCCGCATGGGAAAGGTGTTGTATGTACCGCTGTCGTCGGTGCATCTGCACTATAAGACCGCCGGTTGCGAGGGCGCGAGGATGCTTCTGTCGGAGATGAAGAACGGGAGCGAGGTACATAGGATTTTGCAGCTTGAATACGACATTGTGGAGCGTGAATCGACAGATCGTTGACTTTATGGACAAAAATGTGAAACTGTGTGAAACCTACCGAAAATAAAGTTATTATTGTTGCTTATGTCAATGGACATTTCCTGCCGCAGGTGATATAATAATATCATCAAGTGAAATCAATATCACATATCTTGTGAAATTCCGACATTTACAAAGGAGGGGTCTTAATGGATTATAACAAGTGTGCGGCTGAGATCCTTGACGCGATAGGCGGCAAAGATAACCTTGCAAGCGCGGCTCACTGCGCGACCCGTTTAAGGCTGGTCATAGCCGACAACGGCAAAGTGAAGAAATCCGTTCTGGAGAACATCGACGGTGTAAAGGGAGTGTTTGAGGCTGCGGGACAGCTTCAGGTGATCATCGGCACCGGTACCGTAAACAAGGTGTATGACGAGTTCATCAAGCTCGCCGGAGTGGAAGCGGCATCCAAGGACGACGTGAAGAAGGCGGCTGCGGCGAAGGCTCCGTGGTACAAGCGGGCTATCAAGACTCTCGGCGACATCTTCGTTCCGATCATTCCCGCGATCGTTGCCACCGGTCTTCTCTGCGGACTGCTCGGCGGTCTCTCGAAAGCTTTCCCGGATATGGCGGGAACTCCGATTTTCACGCTGCTCGATATGTTCTCAAACGCGGCTCTTACGTTCTTACCGAT
>JAFZOA010000307.1 GCA_017550775.1 Ruminiclostridium sp.
ATTCGTCGGTAACGGCTTCAAGCTCCGTTATCTTCGGCTGAACAACGTCGTAGTAGTCGGTAAAGCTGTTATGCAGGTACGCGGAGCCGTCCTCCGCGATCTCAGGTCCGGCGGTGGTCGCCGCTGTCGTTGTGGTAGTCTCAGCCGTCGTCGTTTCCGCGGTAGTTGTGGTTTCCGCCGAAGCCGTCGTAGTCGTCTCAGCGGCAGTAGTCGTAGTCACCGCTGCGGTGGTTGTATTCGTCGTCTGAGCGGGAGTCTGCTGACCTGCGCAGGAGGCAAGGGTAAGAGCAAGAATGACAGCAGGGGCGGGAAGCCACTGTCTGCGACTCATTGCTGCTTTACCTCCTTCATGGTCTTGTTCTTGAGGAATATAAACAGCTTCGGTGACACCTTCTTGAGCACCTTCTTTGCCCAGATGAACGAGTCCTCCTTGAACTTCGCGGTCTTGTAGAGGAACTTGCGCGGGTAGTGCTTCGAGGTTATCTTCTTGTCGAGGGCGGCTTCCTTCTTTGCCGCCTGCTCGGGCGGGAGCGCATATATCGCCTTGTACTTCTTCACGAGCTTGTTGAAGTTATAGGCGATGTAGAGAATGTCGTACTTCGGGTACTGCGGCATACGGAGCTGAACCGGGTCGTTGGGGTCAACGGTGGGGTCGATGAAGCCGCCGTCGCGGGCGGTCTTTTCGAGGATAGTCATGGGGTAGGGGTAGAAGATGTTCGGTATGACCTTATCCACATCGAGCTTGGCGTTGAGCTTGATAGTCTCCAGCGAGAGATCTATTGTCTCGTGCGGGAGACCCACGATATTGTAGGTAAGGGCGGTGATCTTGTACTTTCTGAACCACTTCGCCTGCTGAATGAGCATATCGTTCTTCATGTTGCGGTGCAGGTACTTGCGGCGGAACTCCTCGTTGCCGTTTTCGAGACCGATATCTATCATGTAGCAGCCGCCCTCTTTGAGCATACGCACCATTTCCTCGTCGAGCACGTCAAAGCGCAGGTTGCAGTTGAACGGGAGGTTGATGCGCTCAATGTACATGGGCATGAATTCATAGAACCAGTCCTTGTACATATTGAATATAGCGTCACGGAACTCGATGAACTTGATGAACGGAAACTTCTTTATGAGCAGTTCAAGTAGCTCTATCGACTTCTCGGGGCTGCGGAAGCGGCAATACTTTTTCTTGTTGGGGTAGATGTTGCGGAACTGTGAGTTACCGCAGTAGGTGCAGCTGAACAAGCATCCGCGGGAGAGCATTACCATGGCGGTGAAGTTCTTCGAGCGGTCGAGGTTCTCATAGTCGAAGAGGTCGAAGTCGGGGAAGGGAAGCTCGTCGAGGTCTTCTATGAGCGGACGCACGGGGTTTTTCTTGTACGTTCCGTCGGGGAGGTTGTAATGCATACTGAGGATATCGGTGCGCATCTCACCGTCGCGCATACTGTTCATGAGTTCGAGAATGGGGTATTCGCCCTCGCCCTCGCATACTATGTCTATGCCGCGTATCTTGGCGCATTCGTCAGGCACAAGGATAGCGTGATAGCCGCCGATCATCACCGGTATATCCGGGAGGTTGTCGTCGAGCCAGCCGCACATCTCGGTAATGAACGGTATAGCGGTAGTTCTCGCCGTAAAGCCGATAAGGTCGGGACTAAAGCTCTTTACCTTGTCGAGAAACTCCTGCTTGTCCGGCATATAAAGCTCGTGGTAAAGCTTAACGTCATGCCCGCCGCCCTTTACGACAGCGGATATCGAGGCAAGACCCTCGCTGTAGTTGCCGAGCTTGTTCTTGCTGTACTTATCTTCTTCGAGGAAGTCGGGGTATATGAGCAGCAATCTTTTCTGTTCAGCCATGTCTGTTCTCACTTTCTTTATCTGTGGTTCCGGTCGCCGCACCGTAAGGCGGCTTGAAGTCATATATACTATATTTTACCTCAAAACACCCGATATGTCAAGTGTTTTACCATACATATTTTGTGTAATAATCTCGTCCAAAACCATATATATTGAATAGTGTACAGTTTACAGGTTACAGTTTACAGTTGTTGTAACGCAATATTGCGAGGTAATATCAAAACTGTGTGTTGTGAACGGTAAACTGTAACCTATAAACTATTTTAGATCCGCCGCCGCAGGCGGCACCACAACTGTACACTGTAACCTGTAAACTAAAACCGGAGGTTTTTTGATGAGTGTGAAAAAGTCGTTTATACGCAATACGGCGGTGATGTTCATAGCGATGTTCATATCCAAGGGGCTGGGCGCAGTCCTCAAAATCCCGCTCGGGAACATTCTCGGCGGCGAGGGTATGGGGTACTTCACCACCGCGTACAGCATTTTTACACCTGTTCTGTCCTTCGCGTGCGCCGGGATACCGACGATACTGACCCGTATGGTGGCGGAGTACGCTGCGGCGGGTGAGCACGGGAAGATACGGAATGCGCGGCGGTGCTCGCTGTTCATGGCGCTGATGCTCGGGCTTGCCGGTACCGCCCTGATCTATGCGGCGGCGGTGCCCTTCGTGTGCTTTATCGCCAACTCGCCGGAGAGCCTTGCGGGTGTTCTGCTGATAGCGCCGGCAACGGTGTTCTGTTCGGTGACTGCGGTGTACAGAGGGTACTACGAGGGGCTGTCGGACACGCTCCCAACCGCCGTGTCACAGGTGATCGAGGCGTTCGTCAAGGCGTTTCTCGGGGTGGGACTGTCGTGGTTCGTGTACGCCAACGGTGTACGGC
>JAFZOA010000308.1 GCA_017550775.1 Ruminiclostridium sp.
TCGGTGGCACCCTGCATAGGCGCGTCAAGCTGGGCTTTGGTGTAATGCGAGCCGCAGAATTCGCAGTGGAAATCGCCGCTCTCCGCAGAGAATGGTATACTTGCTCCGCATGAGGGACATTTGTATGCGACAATGCTGTTATCCATGCTGTCTCTCCCTTGTAAGGTCTGGTTTTCCCGCTTCGGGCGGGGTCTCGTTTTCGTTTTGCCGCGTCACTTTAAATGACTGATTTTTTTAGTTTACAGTTTACAGGTAACAGTTTACAGTTGTGGTGTCCGCTTCGCGGACATATCTGAATTGTGACAAAGCCTGAAAGATCGTTCTGTTTTTGCAGGTACTTTCTTGTTTCGTCACGATTTAAATAAGTCGCCGCAGGCGACACCATAACTGTAAACTGTAACCTGTAAACTATTTACAAATGTTGTGACGGACAAGCCTGATCCCGTTACTTCGCCGGGAAGATACAAATACGCTTTCAGTCTATAATATTGCGCTTGGTTATTTCCTTGTAAAAGCTGAAATTCACCTTTTTGAGCATATCTATTATCGCGGTCTCGATCTCGTGTTCAAGCCCTATACTCTTTATCTTGCGGTCGATCACGCTTTCCTGCGGTCTCGGGCGCTTTGAATTCGACATTCTGTACGGCCGGTACATCACGCCGGTCTCGGTGTCATATACCGCAGCGGTTATCTCACCGTCCGTATCGAGCATCCTCGCGAGCCCGGAGGGTATCGAACAGAAAATATCCGCGAACACAAAGCTCGCGACGCACATAGCCTTTATCACGTCGTTGTGGAGCGGCGTGCGGCGGGTGATGTGCAGACAGATGATGTACTGTTCGAGGGAGGTGTAGTAATGCCCCCTGCCGAAGGACAGCGTTATCATGTTCGCGCCGGCGTTCAGAGCCGTTACAGCGTCGGAGGCTCCGCTCATCATCGTGTTGAGCGGACATATATCTATCGGCAGGAACAGGTTCTTTCTGCACCACTTCACAAGCGCTTCCATGCTGTCGCCGAACAGCCCGGTAATGCGTATCGCGGCTATCCTTCGGATAAATGTGAACCTGTGCATATGAAGTATTATCGCCTGTGCGCTGTACTCGTCGGCATTGACTTCGAGTATGACGGGCTGTTCGTCGGGAAGATGGTCGGCAAGGTATATCTGCGACAGAGAGATGACCGCATACGCAAACGGCACCATGCTGCAATAGCCGCAGTCAAAAACGCTCCGGACGCGGAGTATGTATTTGTCGGAATAATCGTCGAGCTTCATCTTCTTCGCAGCATCAGACGTAAGCTCTATATAATCCGCGCCGCACGCAAACACGGCTTTGGCGTAGGAGTTGAGCTGTGTGCCGGTGGTGCGGTCGGTGTCATATTTCAGATATGCAAGTGTTCTGTCGGTAATGACTGTTTTCAAGTTATAGTATCCCCTTTACAGATAGTGATAATATTATAGCACAGTACAGCCGATATTTCAAGCGGTTTTATCAAGAAAAATAATGGTATCAGACACAAGTAGTGATATGGTCGGACAAAAAATATTGACAAAACGTTTTTTTTATAGTATAATATATCAGAATATCTATGTATTGTCAAAGGAGATAAGCAAATGGGGCTTTTCAGCAAGCTTTTCGGGACATACTCCGAAAAGGAATTAAAGAGAATAGAAGGAACAAAACAGGCTGTCCTTGACCGCGAGCCTATGTATCAGGCTATGACGGACAAGGAGCTCAAAAGCCAGACAGGTATACTCAAGGAGCGCCTCGCAAAGGGCGAGACCCTCGACGACATACTCCCGGACGCGTTCGCCGTACTGCGTGAGGCTATGTACCGCGTTATCGGCATCAAGCCGTACCCCGTACAGGTCATAGGCGGTATCGTGCTGCACCAGGGTCGTATCGCAGAAATGAAGACCGGTGAAGGTAAGACCTACGTCGCTTCCCTCCCGTCATACCTCAACGCGCTCACCGGTAAGGGCGTTCATGTCGTAACGGTCAACGATTACCTCGCAAAGCGTGACTCCGAGCTTATCGGACGCGTTCACCGTTTCCTCGGACTTACCGTCGGACTTATCATTCACGATATGTCCAACGAGATGCGCCGTGAAGCTTACGCCTGCGATATCACATACGGCACGAACAACGAGTACGGTTTCGACTACCTGCGCGACAATATGTGCATCCGCAAGGAAGATAAAGTTCAGCGTGAAATGAACTTCGCTATCGTCGATGAGGTGGACTCGATACTCATAGATGAGGCAAGAACGCCGCTTATCATTTCCGGACGCGGTGACAAGCCCACCGATCTGTACGAAAGAGCGGACAAGCTCGCACGCACCATGACTTCATACAAGGTGGTCGAGGTCGATGCGAAGGAGGAACAGGACGATCTTACCGCCGATTATATCATCGACGAGAAGGCAAAGACCGCTACCCTGCTCCCGAACGGCGTTAAGAAGGCTGAAAAGTACTTCGGCATAGACAACCTCATGGATCCCGACAATCTTACTATCCTTCACCATGTCAACCAGGCCATCAAGGCGCACGGCTGTATGCACCTCGACATTGAGTACGTTGTGAAGGACGGCGAGATCGTCATTGTTGACGAGTTCACCGGACGTCTCATGTTCGGCCGCCGCTTCAACGAGGGTCTCCACCAGGCGATCGAGGCGAAGGAAGGCGTAAAGGTAAAGCACGAGAGCAAGACCCTCGCAACTATCACCTTCCAGAACTTCTTCCGTCTTTACAACAAGCTCTCCGGCATGACCGGTACTGCTATGACCGAGGAGACCGAGTTCAGAGGCATCTACAGCCTTGACGTAATAGAGATACCCACCAACCGCCCCGTTATCCGTATCGACAGACAGGATCAGGTGTATAAGAACGAGCACGGCAAGTTCCTCGCTGCTATCGAGCAGATCAAGGAGTGCCACGAGAAGGGTCAGCCGGTCCTTGTCGGTACTATCTCGATAGAGAAGTCCGAACAGCTTTCCAAGATGCTCAAAAAGACCGGCATCAAGCACGAGGTGCTCAACGCGAAGAACCATGAGCGTGAAGCGGAGATCGTCGCGCAGGCGGGCAAGAAGGGTGCCGTAACGATAGCCACCAACATGGCAGGACGCGGTACCGATATCATGCTCGGCGGTAATGCGGAATACCTCGCAAAGGCGGATATGCGCCGTCAGGGCGTTCCGGACGAGCTCATAAACGAGGCTACCGGCTTTGCCGAGACAGACGACGAGGAGATCCTCGCGGCAAGAAAGCAGTATATGGAGCTCAACGAGAAGTACAAGCAGCAGATTGCTCCCGAAGCGGAGGAAGTCCGCAAAGCAGGAGGCCTGTTCATTCTCGGTACCGAGCGCCACGAGTCCCGCCGTATAGACAACCAGCTCCGCGGACGTGCCGGACGTCAGGGCGACCCGGGTGAGAGCTGCTTCTTCGTATCGCTCGAAGACGACCTCATGAGACTGTTCGGCGGAGACAGAGTTCAGGCGGTAATGGAAACGCTCAAGATCGAGGAGGATATCCCGATAGAGAACTCTATCCTCACCAAGACGATAGAATCCTCACAGCGCAAGATCGAGAGCCGCA
>JAFZOA010000309.1 GCA_017550775.1 Ruminiclostridium sp.
GCCAATGCTGTCAGGGTGCGCCTCACAGTCAAGATATATTCCAAGCTGATTCTGCGTAAGAGGATAATGCTCTTTTAATCCTGACTTTTTACCTGTTGTGTCCTTCGTGATACTGTTATCTGCTTTCCGTTCTTCCACAAGCAAGGCTATTTCGGAAACTGACCGGCGTTTCATAAGGTCTGACATCTTAATGCTGATACCGAACCTTTCGTCAAGCTGCGAAACAACAGAGATAATGCTCAAAGATGTAAGGCCTATCTGCATAAGATCTTCATGAATGCCGAAGCTTTCAGTTTCAAGAACAGACGCTGCTATTTCAAACACTGCCTTTTCCGTCTCCGTGACAGGTGCTTCAAATGCAGGCTGGTCATTCATATCCACAGGCATACCTTTAAGAAGCTTCACAGCCACCTTACCGTTAGGTGTAAGCGGGAATGCTTCAAGACAGGTATAATAATCGGGGACCATATACGCGGGAAGTCTGGTGCCAAGATGCTTTCTAAGATCATCCGCCGGTAACTTCTTCTGTCCCGGTATAAGGGTATAAAAGGCGGAAAGATGCTCCGCTCCGTTTATTGTCTGAACGACCACTCTTGCATGAGATATACCGGGATAAGTTCCCAGAACATTCTCAATTTCCTCAAGCTCGATACGCAGGCCTCTCAGTTTGATCATCCCGTCGTTTCGTCCTAAAACAAATACTTCGCCTTTATCATCGCGATAGGCAATATCGCCTGTATTTACATACCGCTCTCCGTTTATTGTCAGGAATTTCTTATTTGTCAGTTCTTCGTCGCGGAAGTATCCCGCTGCAACACCGGCACCGCCTACATACAGTTCTCCCACCGCGAACGGCGGAAGTTCTGCTCCGTCTATATCCGATATGCGGTCCCATACGTTAAGCATCGGGAAGCCTGCCGATACCCTCTCTGATTCCATCTTTTTCTGATGTGAAGCGATCGTCACCTCGGTAGGGCCGTATGAATTATATATCTCACACGCCGAATGCTTTCTGATGTCGGAAAAGAGCCTCCCGGGGAAGCCTTCTCCGCCTACAATCATGAACCTGATATTTCCGAGAGCTTCGGCGAACGCACCTACCTGGATATACTGCAAAAGCCTTGTGGGTGTGGAGCCCATGGCATCAATATGATACTGCCTGATAAGCGCCGCGATCGCAGGGGGATCCATTGTCTGCTCCTCGTTACACAGAACAACTCTGATACCGTTGAGTATGGTGCCGAATATCTCACGCAGAAATACTATAAATGAAACACTCGAAAGGCAGAGCATACATGAGCATTTTTCCTTAAGGAACCACATTGGCTCATTTTCTTTTTCAGGCGCGATATAGTTTGTGATACCTCTGTGTGTCAGCACTACACCCTTTGGTCTTCCTGTTGTTCCCGAGGTATATATGATAAAGCACATATCATCGGGCGTTACCGTCACGCCGGTCACCGCATTTCCCGCAGTTCCGGCTTTTATGAGTTCCTCATAAAATACCGATCTTGAAATGGTTTCCTTTACCTCAGGTATATCTGTAATAACAAGAGCCGCATCACTGTCTTCTATTATCTGTTCGATCCTTTCCGAAGGATAGTCGGGATCCACGGTTATGAAAACAGCTCCTGCCTTGACAACTCCGAATACGCTGACTACAAGAGCGCTTGTGCGGCGCATGAGAATAAGTACCCTGTCATGGGGCTTTACACCGCTCCCGATAAGCGCATTACCCAACCTTGCCGACTCATTGTCAAGCTCCTTATAAGTCATTCTCCTGTCCGAAGCGACAAGTATCTCCTTTTCGGGAGCTGTCCTTACAAGACGGTCAAACACCTGTCCGACCGTGCCTTCATTTTTGAGCAGTATATCGTGTTTGCCGGTCTGTTCCTGCACAAGCGGGATTTCCTTTATCGGTACAGCCTCCGTCATACTCTGATACAAAGTCACGATACCTGCAAGAAAGGTATTCATGTATTCTTTGCTGTATCTGTCCTCGTTATAGGACAGTTCAAGGCCGTTACCGGATATATGCGCCGATATCAGGATATCATCATTGAGCTCATGCACAGTATCAAAGGAAATTGCCACAGAGGGCTTGAATACAAGATCAGAACGTGCAGAGATCCTGTACTTCATCAGGGTTTCCGCTGCCCTGAGCTTTTCGTCAACGCTTCTTACGAATTCCTCCGCGCTCATTGAAGTATCTATCTTCATTCCGAAAGGATATACTTCCTTCGCTCGGGCTAAACCTACAAGAACCTCCCTGGTCATTCCAAAACGCACAAGGGCATACATAAAGGCAGCCGTAAGTCGGGCTTTATCCTTCATATCTTTTGATCCGATACTCCCGGTATGCTTACTGTTCCGGGTATCTACCGCAGTATCGCGGTTCATTCCGGATTGGAGAAATACCGGCTCGTCAGCGGTCTTAAGTTCATTTTCCAGAGCACATTCTCTTTCCAGAAAGCAGCTCTTTTCAAGCTCGGAATCGGAGACCTTTTTTCCGGGGTCTGCGGCAGCCTGACCGATAAGGGTCCGTATCCCGTCAGAGATCTCTGAAATATCTTTTTCTTCAAATACGGCAGTATTATACTCGAAAGTCAGTCTCTGAAGACCTTCCGTATCCTGACAGTTTAAATTGACCCTGATATGGAATGGTACATCCGTTTCGTCGGGAAGCGAGAATAAAACGCTTTTGTCCGGGCTTGAATTGGATACGGCGGAGAAGGAGGTAAGGCTCCTCAGGTTTACTCCGCCTGCGGCAAGATCGCTAAAGTATTCGTTCGTACTTGTCCTGGCGTGCAGCAATCCCTCTTTCATGACCGACTTGACATACTTGAAGCTTTCTGTAAATGTGCGCTGACTGTCATATTCAAGCCGCAAAGGTATGGTTTCCACATACATTCCGGGATCGTCGGCAATATCTTCTCCGAAATACCGGCCATGAACACTGATCTCCCATACCATATCGCAGATGTCAAGACCAAGCCGTCTTCTGCTCTCCATGAAATATATGAAGGAGGCTCCCAGTGCCGTAACAAAAGGTGATATCCTGTGTTCATCCTGTAATGTCTTCAGTTTCCCGGTGATGCTTTCCGGAATATTTATGTCGGTCACGCCTTTTTTCAGGGTTTCCGGTTCGTATGCTATGCCTTTGTAGCCCTTAAGCCTGTTTATCCAGAAATCCCTGTCTTTTTTTGCATCTTTTCCGGCTCCATACTCGCGTACACGGTCAATATATGTGCGGTAGCTTTCTGGGCTTTTAAGAGGTTCCATGCCGTTCTTAAGACGATCCATGCACGCGGAAAACGATTCGGGAATGACTTTCTGCACAGTTGTTCCGTCCGATATCAGATGATGAAAGATACCGAAAAACAGGAGCCTGTCCTGCTGATGTATCAGATAAAGACGATACAGCGGCGCGTCAAAAATCGGACTTATCCCCTCACTCTTTTTCCGGGATATGATAGCTTCAACTGCTTCATCCGTAAGACTGTCCGCTTTGATCTCCTCGAATACCGAGTCTTCATCGGAGTAATACTGTACAAAGCTTCCTTTTTTATTGGATATGCGAAGATTGAAATTCCCCGAAAACACATAAGGAACCGCCTTCCTTACCGATTCCGCTTCTTTGACATCGAATTCTATCTTTGCATATAAATGATAAGCCTTCGTTCCTTCATATTTCAACTCCGCAAGAAGTATTCTCTGCTGGGAAGCAGAAAGATCAAAGCCGAACTGATTACTCCTGCTGTTTTCTTCTGTAATTACCATAATTACCTCCTGTTTTACGCAGATCATCCGTTTTTATGACCGATTTCCGATATAGGTTCGTCAATACGAATGATATATCTTAATATATTATAATAACACAAAACACATGAAAATTCAAGGCTTTCACAGTTTAAGTTTTCCCCAATTGTAATTAATTTACATTATACTATAATATATACTATCAAGATACAACCCGTGAACAAAAACGGGAATGAAGAAGACCGGTTCTTATCTTCTACCCCGCGTTAACTCTGCTTCAGCTATTATTCAAGATCTAACTTATACAAACTTCGGCAGGGATTCTTATGCTTCATGCTGCATAAGAATCCCTGTCGAGAAACCTAAATTTCGCTTTCTTGCTCTGAAATTTGTTTTGAATCTCTTAATTCCCCTCTGACGAGAGGAGCATTTTCAACTTTTTTGGTGCATTTTCGACTCCAAATGTGCAGTTGTAACTGCACGACAAATGCGATAAAAAGCCAGATATAACCGCAAATGCGATTATATCTGGCTTTCTTTGTGTGTCTGGAGTTAACACTTTAGATATTTACTCCGGACAGCGAGGCAGAAAAATACCGTCCCGAGCAAATGGGTAATACCACAATAGAAGTTTTCACAAACACTATGGTTCAGGCAACCAGCGGGTAAATAAAGAACAGTATCACAAAAATGATACTGTTCTTTTTTATATACCTTATTATATTATCTGCAAGCTCTCACAAAAGCAGAAAAAATTTCTCTGCTCTCTTCGCTTACTTTATACGAGAATTCCGGATGCCACTGTACGGCCCAGAGGAACGTCTGCTCAGGACAGTACACAGCTTCGACCAGTCCGTCCTCCGATAGTGCCATACATTTAAGGCGCGGGGAGAGCTCACATACTCCCGAATGATGATAGCTGTTGACATTTATATGTTCTCTTTTGAAAAGGTCATAAAGCGGGGTATCGTTTATTATCCTGACCTCATGCGACGGACGGTCATACGGCGGCTTCTGATGATGTTCTATTGCGGACGGAAGTTGGGTCGGAATATCCTGATACAGCGTCCCGCCAAGTGCCGCATTTATAAACTGTATTCCTCTGCAAATGCCGAGAACCGGTCTGTCGGTTTCCATTGCGATATTCAGCAGTACAGTCTCCATGCTGTCGCGCTCGGGACAGCACTCGCCGCAGATGTTCAGCTTTATGCCTTTGTAAACATCGGGAGATACGTCCTGCCCGCCGGTAAAAAGGAATCCGTCAAGATGCCTGTTGAGCTGCGTCAGTATCTCACGGTCGCTTGTAAGCGGAAGCATGATCGGTACAGCTCCCGCCTGTAAAAGCCCGTCCATATAGCCGGGCAGCATCCAGAGGCTTTCCCGCTGTATATCAACAAGCGGCGTAACTCCTATCAAAGGTTTTTTCAATTTATCCATGTTTCTACCTCGTATATTTATCTGATCAGAAATCCGCTCCTGTGTATTCTTTTCAGCCGCTTTACTGTCGCGTTTCCGCCGCCGTCGCCGACATATACATCATATTCGCCCTCAATGCTTCCGAAAGTGACAGTTTTATCCGCACCGACATACTCTTTCAGCTTTTTGATCATTTCCTGCTTTGAAGCCTTATCCGAGAATACTTTGAGATACGAGAACCCTCTGTATTCCGACGGTGAGACCGTTATCTTGACTGTATCGCCAAGTTTTTCCCGCAGTCTTTCTTCGAGTCCGGAAATATCAGCGTCCTCTGCCAGCACAGTCAGGTACAGGACTTTCTCCGAGCCGTCATTGTGCCGGTATGACGACCTGATGTAGTTTCTGAACGGCGAATGTCTGTGAGTTTCAAAAAGGTCTTTTTCCGCGGAGTTTTTTAGTTCGCCGTAAAAGATCAGCAGAGTCGAGTCATACATCGTGTTCACAAAGCAGTGCAGACCGCTTTCGGCTATTATCCTTTCGGCTTTGGCGCAGATTTCCTGCGGCAGAAAGACCGTTTCTATATATTGCTTCTCCTTTATATCGTAGATAGCGGCGCCGTCCATAACAATGACCGGCAGTTCAAGCTCGACTCCTTTCATTATGGAGATAAGCTCTGCCGGCGTGCGGACTGTCGATATTGTGAACTTTATACCGTTTTTTATCAGCCTGTTCAGTTCCACCTTGCTGAACGATGCCGTGTGAGAGTCCGATGAAACAAGAACATCGTCTATACCGCTTATGTAAAGCGTTTCGCTGTCGTGGTACCTTAACGGCAGTCGGAAGTCGTTCACAGCAACGCCGATCAGTATGCCAATGAATGTATGTATCACTCTGTTGAAAACGAAGATATACGGATCCTCGTCAAAGGAGTGGGTCAGCGCGATGCTCAGGAATACCACACAGGAAAAGAATGACGCGGTGCGTTTATCAAGAACGACCGTGGAATAGATCACGGGAACGATCAGAACGCTTGCGGACAGATATACGAGTGTTGGCTCCCGCGGATCAAGGCACTTCACGGCTATGAGAAACACAAGTCCGAACACTGCGCCTATTATCGTTCCCGACAAACGCTGCCATGCATTATTTTTGGTCTTGTCGGCATACGGCTGCATACACCAGAGCGCGGCAAGTGCGCTGTAGAACGGTATCCCGTTCGCTACCGGAAGCAGAGTACGGATGAAATATACGGCCATGCACAGCATGACCGCAAGCGCCGATTTGATTATCCTCGCGCCTATCGGCGGCAGCTTCTTCAATGTTACCATTTTATCTGATTATCTTGCAGCAGACAGTCTTCTCGCTGATGAGAGGACTTTTGTACTCGAAATAAACTATCCCGGGAACGGGAGAGCGCACCTCCGCCTTAACCGTACCCTCAAACGGGTCGGTCACCTTGCCGAGCAGGTCGCCCACAGCCACAGTCTTTCCTATTTTCACTGCGCCTATGTATATCCCGGCGGATTCCGACTGCACATTGAACGTGTTCGCTTCATGCACTATCAGCGTATTGTAGCCCGGACGCACATTGACGATCAGCGCACCGACACTGCCCAGAAAACGCAGCATAGCGCAGACCGCCTCGTCCGCAGACTCCTCATCTATCGTATCGGTGGAGTTGGTATAGACGGAAAACGCCTTCGTTTCCCATACCTGCCAGTTGTAATTGAGTGTGGTGGTATCGTAAGGGCGCGGAACTCTGATTATGCCGAACTGTAAACCGAATTTCTGCATCAGCTTCGGGTCGGTAAAGCCGGTGTCCATCATTTTGACGTGCGGCAGGAAATTGCCCTGCTGATAGAAGCTCGCAAGCTGCATACCGTATTCGTAGCCCTGTAAATTGCGGAATATGCCGCCGGCGATACGCTGAGTGGTCTCGCCCTGATCATACCCCGGGAACATTCTGTTTATATCCGTGTTGTCCATAGCCCAGAACCGCTTGCCGATATTCATTGAGTAGCAATTAACACACGGCACGACCATGATCTCGATGCCGTCCGTTATGCAGTGCTTTTCCTCAAGCGTTTTCAGCTCCGCGATCATGCGGCTGCAAACATACATCTGCTGTATCTCGTTGCCGCGCAGAGCGCCTACAATTGCTGCGAGTTTCTTTCCGCTTCCGAACTTGTAGCCTATAATGTCGAGCTGCTCACGATACGGCGAGCGAAGTGAATACAAAATTTCCTTTCTCATACGGCAGTCACCTCTTTTTCGGGTTTCAGTATTCTCGCAAGCAGCGAGCCGCCGTAAACTATCGGATATTCGCGCAGGGTGAACACAAGCCCGTCGCTTATCGCGCTGACATACTCCGCGACCGTACCGTTAAGCGGATCAAGCACTTCGCCGATACATTCACCCTCATGCACGGTGTCGCCGAAATGCACCCGCGGAACGAATACTCCCGCAGCGTCGGAATTGACAAAACCGACCTCTCTGCCGATCGACACGACAGGCTCTCTTACCGCGGAAACGTCGCCTGTCCATATCCCGAGCTCCTTCATCAGATTCAGCACGCCGATAAACAGTTGTTCGCCGTATTCCTGCGTTATCCTCATTCCCACGCCCATTTCCACAACCAGCGTCTTTACGCCGCGAGTGTTGAGCGTATGCGCGAGTGTGGATTCAAGCACAGTCGCGGATTCATGCACCCAGATCAGATCAACATTCATCAGCTTCGCGTACGGAACAAGAGTCTCCGCAGTCGGTACGCTTATGCGTATCTGCGGTATCTCACGAAGAAAGATGTTGCTCGAATGAACATCAATGCAGACATCGGAGCCGAGCAGGTCTTCAACGATCGAAGCACACAGCACCTCTGCCATTGTACCGTCCTTCGACCCGGGAAACACGCGGTTCATGTCGAGGTCGAACATCGGTATCCCGCGGCTTATGGAGTCGATACCCATAGG
Organism: Ruminiclostridium sp.; assembly: GCA_017550775.1. Next base: position 8,145 of record JAFZOA010000309.1, read on the forward strand.
GTTGAGCGCGGGGTATATATCGACAGTTCCGTTCAATCTGTCAAGATTGTCGTTAAGAAATCTGCCGAGACGGTACGCAAGATACTGCCCCTCAAGCTCGTCTCCGTGAGTTCCCGTGACTATGCTTATTCGCTTTGAGCCGCTGCCATGGGTTATACGCCGCTTCTGAATTATCAGATGCTCGTTTACCCCGAGAGCGGCTTTTGCGACTGTCTGAACCATTGTTTTCATCTCCTGAATATTGTTTTTAAAAGGAGCCCGAACGTGTCATTTCCCCGCCGAAGGCGGGGAAATGATCGGTATTAGCGAGATTGCTCCATTACCGAGCGTACAAGTGTCAGTTGTCTGGTGTAGCTGCCGAACATCACGCCCCGGTCTATCGCACAGTCGGCAAAATCCCGGCCTTGCGAAAGTACAAGATAGTCCTCGTTCACAGGACGATCGTTAGCGGGATCAAAGCCCTTCCATACACCGTCCTCGAAGTATTCTATCCATGAGTGGGTCTCGCCGTCGCAGAACGCGAGCCCCGCTATATAGCGGCATGGTATGCCGTTCAGCCGGAGCAGTGACAGCATTATATGTGAAAAATCCTGACATACTCCGGCACCGGCATCGAACGCTTCTGCGGCGGTCGTGTGCGATGTTGTCACGTCCTTCTGATATCTGAACACATCGGACAGCTTCGACGAGATAGTCTGTACACGCTCCGACACCGACGCCTCCGACAGATCATCGGAAAGTGTTTCCAGAAACGATGCAAGCGCTGCCGACGGCTTTGTGAACGCCGACTGGTACAGATAGCATGGCATATAATCCGTTCTGTGTCTTGTACAGTCGGTCTCGGCGGTACCCTTTATCTCAAAATCGAGAAAGCGGTGGTCGCCCTTTATATAGCCTGCCGTCACATTATTCCCGAACGCGTCTGCACTTTGATCGACAGCGGTTATCGGGGATATGCTCAGTTCACAGCTGACAATGTGCTGAGTCGGTGTCTCGGGAGGTATAACCCGAAGAGCGAACGAATGCTCATGCACATAGTCGTCGAATGTGAGCTTTGTGGAAAAATAAAAGTTTATCTTCTTCATAAAGTCTCCGTTTATGCTGATTCAAACAGCCTTTCGAGGCTTGCTACCGCCGCGCCCGATTTAAGGTCATACTCGTTTTCCTCGCCGATTATCTCCACAAGGTCGGAAAGGAACCTTGTGTTATAGCGGTACGGAGTGTTCTTCGGTACGCGCCCGAGTCGTATGCAGAGCCGCTCGAATTCCTTATGTACCTCCTCATACGGATATTTCATACGCAGATAGAGGTCGAGCCGTTCTGTTGATTTTCCGCAGTATATGATATTTTTGGTTTCCTCATCGTAGATGTTATCCGCTATACAGCCCCAGAAGCCGTACAGAACATCTTCGAGCGGCAGCAGCGCAAACCGCGTGTTTTCAGAGCTCTTTGCACCTTTTAGCGTGTCCTTGGCTATCTGCAAGAACGAAAATGCCCCGCTTGAAATACCCTCGCGCAGCACTATCCCGTTGTCGTAGGCGCGCTCAAGGCTGTACGCCACGGAACTCAGGTTTTCCTTGTCGAATAAAAAGCTTCTGAAAAATTCCTTGCTGTCGTTATAGATGTCCGGCAGTTCAAAGTAACCGAGATACTCCTGATACCCGACTCCGCCGTCAAGCATTTTATCATAAGTTTCCTGCAACGCTTTCAGGGTCGTGAAAACACGTTCTGTGTATCTTCCGAGCC
>JAFZOA010000310.1 GCA_017550775.1 Ruminiclostridium sp.
CCTTTCTGTCGCAGATAGTAGTTTGTGGGGCTCTGCCCCACACCCCGAGAAGCAGGGTCTGGGGGCGCAGCTTCCATAAAACGAATACAAGTCTATTGCAACGAGAACTGCGTTGTTGCTTGTACCGCAGAAAAGCGGGCTCGCCGCCGCGCGTCCGCGGCTAAAGATATTTCTTTTCATATTCCTCGGTCGGTATGGGTTTACTGTAATAATACCCCTGTATAACCTCACAGCCGAGAGCGCGGAGCTTATCGACCTGGCTCCTGTTTTCGGCGCCCTCCGCGAGACACACGAAGTTGAGCTCTTTCGCGAGAGATATGATATGTTTTATGACCGCGATGTCTTTTTCTTTGTCCTGCTCCGTTCCGACCTTGTCAACAAAGCTTTTGTCGATCTTCAGCGTATCAAGCGGCATTTCGGTCAGAAGCGAAAGCGACGAATATCCCGTTCCGAAGTCGTCCATCGATATCCTGAATCCCTTTTCCCTGAGCGCGTTAAGAACGCTTATCATGTGCGCCTTGTTGTCGTATGTCGCACTTTCGGTGAGCTCGAAGTCTATAAGACTGTGATCTACGCCATAGCTGTCAACAATGCCGGTAAGGCGCTCGATGAGGAACTTATCATAAAGGCGGCTCCGCGAAAGATTGACGGAAACAGGGTAAAGGTCTCTGCCCTCGCTCTTCCATTTCGCAAGCGCCGAGCATACCTTTTTGAGCACGATGTCATCGACCTTGCCTATCGAGCCGTCCTTTTCAAAGAACGGTATGAACCGGTACGGAGCTAAGAACTGCTTGTTCTTGTAGTTCCACCGGATAAGCGCTTCGGCTCCTTTTATCCGGTCGGTCTCTATGTCGAACTTCGGCTGAAGATAAACGACGAACTCGTCATTTTCGACCGCCGTGTCGATATACGCTTTTATGTAGTTGCTCCACATAATATCGTAATGAGCCTGGTCGGTGTAAAAGATGATATCGGTCTTTCCGGGGCTCGTGCCGAGAGCCTGTGCAAGCTTTCCCGCATCGGCGACACGGTTCCCCGAGAGCACGGCGCGTTTCATAGGCACAACACCGCACCTGTAATATATCGTGTAGTTCGGGTCGTCCTCAAGATGTGACAGATCATCAAAGAATATTTCGAGCTTTGCTCTTAGTTCGTTTTCCGGCATATCCTTGAGTATCACAGCGAAGTTGTCGTTGTGGCATCTCGCGCTCGTATAGACAAAGTCGGCTTCGTTGAGAGCTTTTACGATATTGCAGAGAACTTTGTTCGCGGAAAGATGACCATATACTTCGTTTATTACCTTGAAGGATTTTACGTCGAAATGCGCGAACGCATAGTCGCTGAGCCCGTTATCCGTCGGCATTTCGAGATACGGCACGAGGTGATTCCAGTTGTAGTGCCCGGTTATCGGGTCGAAAAATGCCATTCTGTAGAGCAGTTCCTTATCGAGCTTGTCTATATCGTTTTCGATGATATATTTCGCGTTATCAAATCCTACCTTGAATTCGTAGAGTATCCTTATCTTGTTGTCACCGCTTGCGAAGAGACTTATGACTTCCGGTTCTTCCTTTATTTTGAGCGAACTGCTGCTTCTTATGAGAAGATCGTCGTCTTTTGCAATCTCACTGAAAAGAGCGTGTATCATATCCGGGGTAAGCTCTGCGTCGTTGTCTATCTCAATCTGATAGAAAAAGGACGCGTCAAGAACAACGGAGTCGAGACCTTCGGGATAATCCACCCTGTCGTCGTCCATTCTGTACTCTATGCCGAATACGTTTTTGCCGAGACCCCTGATATAAAAGATACCCGGGTCGTCGTATGTGCCGAAAGCGTTGATGTATCCGGCGAACCTCTCATTCGTATTTCCGCTGTATAAGTCCGAGGTGTCGCTTTCGACCGCGTCGGTGTAGTACAGCAGCCTTCTTGGCTTATAAAGCTGATTGAGTTTGTTTATGAACATAAGACCCGTCCTCACCGTTGTCAATAAATGATGACTGACTTTAGGGAACCTCTAAAAACCCATTTGAGAGAAAAAGAACTGCTTGCACCAACTGCTTCGTCAAGTCTCCTCACCTTGCGTGGTCTCCCCGGCAGCGGGGAGGTGTCGAGCTTGCGAGACAGAGGGGCTGACCGACAGACCAGCAAGCTTTCGGAGTCTTTCCTTGCATTTGGCGCAATCATCTCATTTTCTCTATTCAAAGCGGTTTTTAGAGGTACCCATTAACTATTCATTGTTCTCTTTTACTCATCACAGCAGTCTCATACGGGTATCTGCTGTGTTATGCAGTGTATGTTTCCGCCGCCCTTGATGATCTCAACAGCGGGTATCGGTACGATCTTCCGGTCGGGAAGAAGCGACTGCATTATCTTTACGGCGCGCGCGTCGCTTTCCGTGTTTTCGCCCCCGAACTGCGGCAGGAGCACGATGTCGTTCGCGAAAAAGAAGTTGACATACGAAGCGGCGAGACGTTCGCCGATCTCGCGCGTGTCCTCGCCCTCCTCAAAGGTATATCCCTCAAGGTCATGCCCGGTAACGCATACCGGAACGTCGGGTATCGGAAGCTTATGGACGGTAATTTTCCGTCCTTTCGCGTCGGTGCAGTTCTCAAGCGCTTCGAGACACGCCGCCGACAGTTCGTACTGAGGGTCGTTTTTATCGTCCGTCCACGCGAGCACGACTTCGCCCGGGCGTATGAAAGCACAGACATTATCGACATGCTCGTTCGTTTCGTCGTTGTATATCCCTCGCGGGAGCCATATCACCTTTTCGCCGCCGAGAAACCCGCAGAGAGTTGTCGCTATCTCCGCTTTTGTCATGGACGGGTTTCTTCCGCCGCTCAGCAGACAGGCTTCGGTTGTGAGTATGGTACCATCGCCGTCTGAATGTATCGAGCCGCCTTCAAGAACGAAGTCGCCCGCGCTTATACAGCCGAAGCCGGTCTTTTCACAGAAAGCCGCGGCGAGAGCGTCGTCGAGCTCCCAGTGAGCGTAGAGCCCGTCATATTCACCGCCCCACGCGTTGAACCGCCAGCTTA
>JAFZOA010000311.1 GCA_017550775.1 Ruminiclostridium sp.
TACGAAAAAGGCTTTGAGAGCGTCGTCCGCCACGTTATAGAAGACCACGCCGTCAGACGCCCCCACTTTATGGCAGGGCAGAAGGACAACAAATTCTCGGACGACAGAATAAACATATTCAAGAAGGTCATCGCCGAAAACGGCATTGAGTTTGATGAGAGTATGCTGAGCTACGGCGAGTTCTGGTCCCTTCCGGCGCGCAACGCGACTCAGAAGCTCATAGACGACGGCAATATACCCGAAGCCGTTATATGCGCGAACGATATTATGGCGATCAACGTTATCGATGTGTTCATAAAGGCGGGCATACAGGTACCGGAGCAGGTCATCGTTACCGGATTTGACGGTATAGATGAGGCTCTGCTGGCTTCGCCGAAGCTTTCTACCGCGGGCTGTGACAGCAATGATCTTGCTGCCGCGGTGTGCGACTGTGTTGTCGGGATACTTGAGGGCAATGTCCCGCAAAGTACGTATGTCATACCGAGATTCAGCCCGAACGAGTCCTGCGGCTGTAAATGCGAAGGACCCACATCCGATCTGCAGATGAGCGGGTTCAACAACAGATTTTACCGTTATCAGGACGATATCAGGGCTCTGTATGATATTTCCACAAAGATACAGATGTCCTCTTCGCCGGAACAGGCGGGCTCGTTCCTCGACCACTACATCACGCACGACCTGTGCTGTATAATCGACAGAAGCTGCTTTGACAATAGCAGGAACTATTTCTCGACCGCTGAGACGGGTACGGAACGCTATGTTATTTATGATTCGTACAATGAGGCTGTACGCAATACGACGCTTCCTGCCGGAAATATCGTTCCGGATATCGAAAAGCGGCTTGAGGACGGTCATCCGCTTATATTCAACGCTCTTGACTATATGTCCAAGCCTTTCGGATATATCTGCTATTCCTACGTTACTTATGACATAAATGAGTACGCGAGATCGGCGAGTGTCACAAATACGCTGAGCATGGGTCTCGGCGAATATATCACGATGCATTATCAGAAATACCTGACCGACAAGATCACCGCCGAGCTCAAAGTCGCTGCGCAGATGCAGGAAAGTATGCTTCCGGCGGGCTTCGCGACGCATAAGAGATACAGGATAAGCGCGTCTATGATACCCGCGAAGAATGTCGGCGGCGATTTCTATGACTTCTTCCAGACGGACGCCGATCATCTCGCCCTGATAATGGCGGACGTATCGGGAAAGGGCGTTCCCGCGGCTCTGTTTATGGCAACATCAAAGCTCGTGATACACGAACGCGCGCTTCTTCCGGGAACTCCCGCAGAGATACTCGGCGATGTTAACCGTCATATTTGCGAGAACAACAAAATGGGGCTGTTCATAACGATATGGTTCGGTATCCTCGACCTTGAAACGGGAATAATAACATACGCGAGCGCGGGTCACGAATATCCCGCCGTCAACACCGGCGATAACGGATATGAGCTTATAAGGAGCGATAACCTTCCTCCTGTGGGAGCTCTCGACAATATGGTCTATGAAGACCTTACGATAGATATGAGCGGCGGCGGAAGCCTGTTCATTTATACCGACGGTGTTACGGACGTAAAGAATGAGGCAGGCGAACATCTCGGAACGGAAAGAATGATAGAGCTTCTCAACAGAACGAAGGACGCTTCCCCGGAAGATGTCATAAATGGCGTAAAGCGCGGTATCAGCGAGTTCGCCGGCGACACCGAGCAGTTCGACGATA
>JAFZOA010000312.1 GCA_017550775.1 Ruminiclostridium sp.
GAACGTTTGTATAATGACAAAGTAAGATAAAGATGTTTTCTTCAAACAAATCATTAAGACAAGTTACAAAGTATTTTACAGTAAGCACTACAAATGATTCAACAGAGGAAAACAACTATGAATAACATTCTCGGAAAACTATACGGACGCTATACATGTCACAGCCGCATGTGAGGGGTTGCAGGACTTTGAGAGAGGCTTCCGGCTCGGAGCTCTGATTATGCTTGATGTAATGACATTTGAATAAACCATGCCGATTGAGTTAATACTCAACCGGCATTTTCATATATTTCAAGGATAGGATCTCTCCAATCTAAACGAAGTCCATTTTTCACAGCGCTTTTGTTTATCAGGTTTATTGTTGGCTGTGAAAAATCACGATTGTGAATTTGTCCGTAGAAGAAAACGAGCCAGCCAAAATCATCAAACAGCGCTATTTCCATAAGTGTTCCGCCCAATGTGCCTGCGAATACTATGTTCTTTGGCATTAACACACATACGCAGTCAGCCATTATCTCACGTTCTGTTCGATTGCCACCTATCTCGTTGTAGCTTTGAACAGCATATTCGTCAAGTATTTCCATGATTGCCAGTCTTGTATAGGATCCTTCGGTATTTTCAAATTCAATATACTGTTCGTCATAAAAATCCCAAAGGAAGAAATCCATCTTTGATGATGAGGGTATTATACCTTTTTCCAATCTGTCTTGTGCATCTAATACTGCGAGGCAATAATCCGCGATAAAGTCAATGATATTTCTGTAAGTAACAGCCATTTTACACCATCCTTTGCCTTGTTTCCGTGAGCTTATGTGCCTATTATACCACATGGCAGATATTCAAGCGACAATATGCAGTCGTATGGCTTGACAAAGATTTCGTAATAAGTTATAATAAATTCATGGAATATATACGACAGCAAATTGTCGTTTACAATTTCGATAATGTGATATAATGCACTCAAAGATAAAAGCACCGGAGGCGGATAAAAATGACATACAGCAAAATGACAAGGCAGCTTAAGCTGTATTATTACCTTATATCTACAGAATATCACGGCCCGGATGATCTTACGCTGCTTTTCGGCTATCCGAATATCCGTATGATACAGCGCGACATGAAAGATCTTCGTGACTGCGGACTTGTCGCGGATATTAAGTATGACCGCAGAGAGAAGAATTATATCATAACCGGCGAATATTCCGAAATAAGCTCCGGCATACCAAAGCGTCGGCTCGAACACTTGATACGATTACGTCGGCTCGGAACAATAGTGACTGAATTTGAACCGACAGACGAATACGAGCTCAGCGCGTATGAAGATGAGCTCGACGCATACAAGTGGGATATGGAAGAGTATAATTCCGACCCGGAGGGATTCATCGAGAACTGGGGAGAAAAGCCCGTCGAGCCCGAATCAATGAAGTTCTTCGATGTGAAGAAAGCGTACTACAAACTGTTTCCGGACAGCAACGAACGTAAGCGGCAGCGCGACTTCAAAGAGCTCCGTGAAGCGGGATATAACATTGAATACCGCCGCGATCTCAAAGCGTATGTTATCATTGATGAGATGAAGCCGGAAGAATATTGAAGGAGGAAAGATTATGTCATTTAAAAGAACACTTTATGAAGAAATAATCAATAAGCTACTTGATGACAGTACAGATGAAGGCAGAGTTTTCAAGACAATACTGTATCCTATGGTAATGACCGGTACAGTGTTTATGGCGGTCAGAGATAATACGCTTGATTTTTATGTCGGCGGAAATGTTCTTTTATCATATCGCGGCAGTTCGTTCAAATATAACCCGAAGATATTCGGCGCAAGCCGGGAAAGCAAGATGATATGTCCCGATGCAAGCTTTATGAAACGCCTCGAAAATGATTTCCAAAGCGTTTGGAGCGAATGCTACAATTACTGCTCCGACGGTAAAGAACAGGCTGAGCGAAAGGTAATGCAGGCGTATGTTCCCGTATTCGACAGGAAAGACCCTGTGATCGTCCTTGACCGCGAAATAAGGCTCAATGAGGACGGCGATAAAAGCAAGTGCGACTGGCTGCTCTATAACACGCAGACCCGGAAGCTGAAATTCGTAGAAGTCAAGCTGTCATATAACTCGTGCCTGAATATGCATCGTGACGGTACATTTGATGTAATGAAACAATTAGACGGGTACAGCGCTCAATATCAGAAATATCATGATAATATTATATCACAATACCGCAATCATGTAAAAATACTGAACAGGCTTTTGGGAACATCTCTGCCGGAACCCGAAGATATGCTCGATACCAAAGCCGGGCTCGCGGTATTTGAAACAGAAAGAAAATATGCACACTCAGACCAGCTTAGTAAAAAAGTATCTCTTTTTGTTGGAACATCCGATACTCCGATAAAAGATATCTGGCACATATTTGAATCGTAAATGATATAGCTTCCCCGATGACGATAAGTGGTCGGGGAATTTTTACGACATCACATCGCCGCCGAAGCTTCTCCCGATATGCTATACTGAGGTCATGATATAACGAAAGGAGAATTGCTATTTAAATGCTGCAACAAGCTTAAAATCTGATCTGACGGAGAAATTGACATGAACAGCGATTTTATGATCGAAAACGGTATTTTGAAAAGATATGTCGGGAATGAGGATATTGTCGTTATTCCTGATGAAGTTACCGTTATAGGCGACGGGGCTTTCTGTCGCGAACAAGAAAGTCCCGAAAAAATCATTCTTCACGACGGTATTACAAAAATCGAAGAATATGCTTTTTCATACTGCGAGAGAATGATTGACATGGAAATACCGGATAGCGTAAGAAGTATAGGCGCGCACGCTTTTATGCATTGTAAGTCTTTGCGTAAGATAAAGCTTTCAAAAATGCTTCAAACATTTGAGATCGACTTGTTTCTTCAATGCATTAACCTTAAAGAGCTCAGGATTCCCGATAGTGTTACCGCAATTAAGAATAGTGCTTTTGGTTTTTGTTATGTGCTTGAAAATATCACACTTCCCGTGAATTTGGTTGAAATAGGAGACAGGGCATTTGAAGCGTGCTATGCGCTTGAAAATATCACGCTACCCGAAAAAACGGTCACAATAGGAGAAAGTGCATTTGAAGCCTGTGAGTCTTTGAAAAGCGTCGTTATTCCTAATGGATTAAAAAGAATTGAGCGCGGAACATTCTACGACTGCACAGGGCTTGAGTCTGTCACTATACCGGATTCTGTGGAGGTCATTGAAGAAATGGCTTTTGCAAATTGCCCGAAACTCAACAGGAGCATTGTTCCCGCAAGCGTTAAGTATATTGGCAGGCTGAATTTTGAACTAACGGAGGAATGGATATGAATAATGGTTTTATTATCTAATGCGAGACATCAACATAAAAGGTGGTTAAAGATATGTAGGATATGATAAAATAAATCCACTGTAAAATGAAAGGAAAGGAGAAAGAACAGTGCGTAAAAGCATATATGAAATAGATGGATATGAATGGGTAAGAATAACTACTCAGCGGACGGATCTGCCGTATGATATATTGGCGGATAGCCTTGGTGCGGAACGTGCAGGGACGTTCCCAATGGTGTATGTAAAGACCGGTGATGAACTTGTTGCTGTAACTGTTGCAAAGAAACCGGTTGTAGTTGATGATGATTTTGAACTAGCTGAACAGATGTTGGAATGGATATCCAATCATTACCAATCATTACGATCTGCTAATCGCGCATTGGAAAGGTATTATTGATGATACCGAGCTTACTATGACAGTTTTCACAGAGCGAAAGGAACTAATAAACATACTGCCATAAAAGGAGAATGAAAATGAATAACGACTTTATCATTAAGGGCGGAGTATTGGAACGTTACACAGGAACAGAGGAAAATGTCGTCATTCCCGACGACGTTGAAGAAATAGGCGAGGCTGCATTCAGCGGAACTCGCGTAAAATCGGTGATCGTAGAGGGAAACATCAGAAAAATAGGCTACCGAGCATTCCACCCATGTCAGACTCTTGAATCATTCACAGTGAACGGTAAAATATCGATCATCGGGGCTCTTGCTTTCTATCACTGTAACCGGCTAACAGAATTCAATGTTACAGAGAGCCCGAAAAAGATAGGTCCAAAGGCGTTTGCGTACTGCGGCAAGCTGCGTCCGGAACTTACAAAACTGCTCGAATGTCCGGGACATGTGGGAGATGAAGCGTTTACCGGAACCGCCACCGAACACGTCATAATAAATTCATGTCATAGTGAAGAAAACCTGAATTATAAAATTACCGCAAACTGGGGAAAGAACGCATTTGCACACTGTGATAGACTCGAAAAAGCAGTTTTTGCGGAAGGTACAGAGTGTGTTGCGGAAGGTATGTTTGAAGGCTGCGAGACATTAACGTCGGTTACATTCCTCGGCAAAACAAATATCCTTGCCGGAGCATTCAAGTCGTGTCATTCGCTCAGAGAGATCGAGATAAAAAGCGATTCTGTGATACATCAGGAAGCCTTTTCAGACTGCACCGGGCTTGAAAATGTCAGATTTACCGGTGACGGGAGCTTCACGCTCGGAAAGCGTGTTTTCTACGGCTGCACCGGCCTTACGGAATTAGTACTGCCGGAGGGGTTGAGACATGTTCCCGAAGGTGCGTTTGCCTGCTGTCTGAACCTGAAAAGCGTTGTAATTCCCGACAGTGTGGATTATGCCATACAGCGGAACTCATTTCGCTGCTGCACCTCGCTCGAAAGCATCAAGCTCGGCGAGAATGTCAGAATCATTGGTGAGGAAGCATTTTTCGGGTGCAGAAATCTCACGGAAATAAACATTCCCGACAGCGTGAAAATAATCGGTGATAACGCGTTTGCGGAGTGTGACAGGCTGAGTCTTTCGGTGAATCCCGCAATCCTGAAGCCGGGAAGCGACATTTTCGGCAGTACTTATGGGCTTGACGATGCCGACGAGATTGGCGACAGCGACGTTGGAGCAGCGATACTGCGCGACGAGATAGAGGAAAAGCTAAACGGGAGCGGAAAGATCGTGTTTTATGACAGCGAGACGACCGGGCTTGACGCGGACAAATGCGAACTCATACGGGTCGTGGCAGAGAAATACAACGTGGAGTATTCCTCCGACAGCAACACATATATCCTGTCAGATCGCGAGGACA
>JAFZOA010000313.1 GCA_017550775.1 Ruminiclostridium sp.
ACGATACCGAGCACACAAACGGCAGTATCGAACGGATTACACTATGTGCTCACTCTATAAAAACGGTTGAATATCATTCTCTATGGAGAACGACTATAAGATGGTCTACGGCGACGGTGTTACATACAATTGTGTGAAATCCGTAGCAAGGTCTACTGCATGAGGAAAAGGATTGAAGATACTAAATAGAATAAATTGTTTTTTGGGGAACTATATGGCTTTTATAGTTCTTGCTTTGGCTACTTTAGCCTTGTTTGTACCGCAATCATCATTGTGGGTACAGACTGGATGGATAAACTGGCTGCTTATGATAGTAATGTTTGGTATGGGATTGTCGCTTAAACCGGAAGATCTTGTATATATCATCAAGCACCCGAAATACATAATAATCGGCTGTATCTGCCAGTTCACTGTCATGCCGCTTTTAGCCTACGGATATGGTATTTTGTTCGGGCTCGATACGGCGCTTCTCGCAGGTGTTGTCCTTGTCGGCACATGCCCGGGCGGCACATCAAGCAATGTAATTACATATCTCTCAAAAGGTGATGTTGCGCTGTCTGTCGGAATGACAAGTGTGAATACGCTTCTGGCACCTTTGCTGACACCAGCTATAACATATCTCTTCCTGCATACTAATGTAGAAGTGAATGTGATGAGTATGTTCCTTTCAATTATTCAGGTGGTTATCATACCGATAGCACTTGGGCTTATCATCAATAAATTCCTTCGTAAATATACGGAAAAACTAACGGGCTTTCTGCCATCAGTTTCGGTCGTCGCGATATGCCTTATTGTAATGTCCGTGGTATCGCACAACTCCGAAAAAATACTTACAAGCGGGATAATAATTATAACTGTTGTCGTTCTGCATAACCTTTCGGGCTATGCAGTCGGATTTGGACTTGGAAAACTGCTTAAACTTGAAATGCCGATAACTAAAGCTCTTTCAATAGAGATAGGTATGCAGAATTCCGGACTTGCATCTTCACTTGCGGGAACTGCTTTCCCCGACCTCGCCATGGCCACTGTTCCGGGTGCGGTCTTTTCAGTATGGCATAACATATCAGGCGCGATTCTTGCTAATATTTTCAGTAAAACCGGAAACTGAACCATCAGCATATCACAAAGCCGCTTTATCTCGATTTTCAGAACAGGCTTATAATATTTCGAATGATTGATATAACTCAAAGGAGATAATATGGGACAGAACAGCAGAAAGCTTGTTTACGACTCCGGGAAATCAACCATTTTCTGGGACTGGGATATCAAAGACGATATTCACATAAGGGTCTCGTTTTGTTTTGATCACAGTATAAATGGCGATGAGCTTTTACAGGCATGGAAAAAAACCTTAAAAGTATATCCTCTTCTTGATCTTGTTCCGGATAGGATAAACGATCATATCCTATTCTTTGAGCCGAAAGAAGAAGTGAGAGTCGTTGAAAGTCGGGAGCCCGTCATGCCCCGAGAGAAACTCGCTGCAGAAAGATGCATATCTGTTTCGTATTATGATGATACCGTCACGGTTCTTGCATTTCATTCAGTAATTGACGGAAAAGGAATTATGACGGTTTCGAAGACACTTGCGTATCATTATTGCTGCATTCATTTCAACAAGATCTTTGATCCGAACGGATTTACTCTATCGGAAGGAAGACAGATCACAGAATATTATAAACCGTTTACAAGCTGTCCTCTCGGAGACTATACTTCTGTCCCTATGATGACATTTCCGGAGAACGCAGAGTATTTCAGCGATTCCGATATGGTGCCGGATGCCTCCGGAAAAATCATAAGCGGGACGCTTGGCTTTTCTTATGACAATTTCATCGAAATCTGCAGAAAAAACGGGGCTAATCCTTCCGTTATGATGTGCATACTTCTTGCAAAAGCTACATACAGACTTCATATTGACGAACATAGAGATATGGTATATTTTGTTACCATGGATTTCAGAGAAGCGCTTGGAATAACGGAGTCTATCGCTCAATGCTCATGGGCGGCAATGCTTGAGCTGCCCTATGCCGAAGCGATGTCTAACGATATCGGAGCAACCGCAAAGGTGCTTCGCTCTGCCCTGAATACCCAGCGTACCGAGGATTATGTCAAATCCTGTGCTGCAATGCTCAGGACTTATAATATAGATGCCACAGCATGCTCAGGTATTGTTTCATATTTTGGAGACATAGGGTTGGGTGAGTTGCAGGAGCATATTACCGGAATGATGCTTGCGAATAATTCCTGCAATACTGTAAATCTTATACAGTTCGGGGATGAATATATGCTGTTATGTCAGTTGGGAATCGCTACCGAAAGATACATGAAGGCATTGACAACGGAACTGAAAAAGCTTGGTATTGACACGAGGGTCGTCCGAGAACCTTCTTCAATAATTACCGAAAGAAGAGAATAAGCGGGAGACATTTTGAAGCGTAAGAAATGAACTAGGAAACCAAATCATGCGAAAAAAAACAACGAAAGTCGATATCATAATCATCGCGGTCATTATTCTGTTGATCGCGGGAGTGATACTGCTTGCTATGCTTCCACCAAATGCACCGGACCCCGAGAATACCGTTTCCGCAGATACAGACGGTGACGGAAGTATTACATATAAGGATTACATAGGAAAACGAATCGGTATAATGACCGGTTCAAGTTTTGAAGCTATAACCTTTAAATATTTTCCTGACAGCGAATATGTGTACCTTGAAAGCGCGAGCGATCTTGCTGTCGCTCTGGAGAATAATAAAATAGATGCGTTTCTTCAAGACGAGCCTGTTTTGCGGATGATACACTCCGAAAACAGTAATCTTGACTATATCAGACAACCGCTTATTGATGACGATTACTCATTTATATTTCAGAAAAACAGCGAAAAATGCGACAAGCTGCTTCAACAGTTCAACGATCTTCTTAAAGACCTCAAAGAAAGCGGCAGACTTGATGATATAACAGAAAAGTGGTTCGGTACCGACGATTCGGCAAAGACATTTGACCGTACACCTTCCTCGGGTGAGAACGGAGCGATCATTGTTGCAGGAACGTCGGATCATGTCCCGTTCACTTATTATCTGAATAACGAATATACCGGTTTCGCTGTGGATCTTATCACGATCTTCTCACAGGAATACGGTTACAGCATAGAATTCGAACAGCCGAACCTTACAGCACTGGTAGCTGGTGTTACTTCCGGAAAGTACGACATAGGGATCGGAAGTATATCTGTCACCGAGGAGCGAAAAGAAAGTGTTAACTTCTCCGATACCGTGTATAACGGCGGTGTGGTGCTTATGGTGCGTGCATCTGATATTGACGGCACCGGAAGTGAACGAGAGCTCGTTCCCGAAATAACCTTTGACAAGCTGAACAGTCCTGACTGTAAGGTTGGTGTTGGTACAGGTGCCTCCGGTATGCTTGCGGTCGAGGAATATCTGCCAAATGCGAAGGAGCTTATGTTTGACAGCCTCGCTACAGCCTTTGAAGCGGTGCGTGCGGAGCAGCTTGATGCGTTCGTGTTTGAACGGCGACAGCTTCAGATCGCCTTGGATAACGGCATGCAAGGAGTAATGCTGCTCGACGAAAATCTCGGAGAATCCATAGATGTCGCGGTCGGACTGTCAAGAGCAACGAAGATAAGCGGACTTCAGGACAGCATAAACCGTTTCATAGCCGAAAAGACAGCGGACGGAACGCTTGATGATATGTACAAGCGTTGGGTGGTCGATAAAAACTATAATATGCCGGATATCGAACCTGCGGCTTCTCCGAAGTTTACACTTGTCGTCGGCACATCGGGATTGGTCGAACCGTACAGCTTTTACGAGGGAACCACACTTACCGGATTCGATATCGAAATGTCCCGAAGATTTGCCGTATGGCTTGGTGCTGATATAGAATACAAGGTCATAGATTATTCCGGTATTATCGCGGCTGCACAGTCGGGCAGCATAGACTGTATTTTCGCAAACCTTAATGTGACCGATGAACGAAAAGAGGCTATTGATTTTTCCGACCCGATATATTCTATCGAAAACGGAATATTGGTACGCGCCGTTTCCACAAATGAAACTGTATCGAAACAGTCCTGGCTTGACAGTATCGCATCAAGTTTCGAGAAAAACTTTATCCGCGAGGATCGCTGGCAGATGATACTTGACGGCATCGGCACGACTTGCTTCATCACTGTTATGTCGGCTATATTCGGCTCAATTCTCGCATTTCTGATCTGTATGTTCAGACGCACAGGCAGCAGGCTTGCAAATGCGATATCAAACATCTATGTGAAGCTGCTGCAAGGCACTCCGATAGTAGTACTGCTGATGATACTGTATTATGTCCTGCTCGGAAAGTCCGGGCTTGAAGCTGTTTGGGTTGCTGTTATCGGTTTCTCGTTGAACTTCGGCGCGTATGCGTCTGAAATAATGCGCTCGGGTATCGAGAGTATCGACGGCGGTCAGCGAGAAGCGGCACTTGCACTCGGTTTCAATGAAAATCAGGCGTTCTTCAGGTTCATTTTCCCGCAGGCTGCCGTGCGGTTTGTCCCAGTGTATAAGCAGGAGATCGTATCGCTTCTGAAAAGCACGTCGATAGTCGGCTACATAGCGATACAGGACCTCACAAAGATGAGTGACATTATCCGAAGCCGTACTTATGAAGCGTTTTTCCCGCTTATTGCGACTGCTATAATCTATTTCATACTCGCATGGGTGATAGCGCTGATATTGAAGATTGTGCTTAAAGCATTTGACAAGAGACATTCCGCAGTATGCGGTAAAAAATAAACCTTTCAGTTAAAAGGCGGCACAGCAAAATGAGCATAAAAAAGACAGAGCATTTGAATCTGATCAATGATACTGTGGTCAATATCCCTTTTGTACCTGTGCATGAGCAGATACACAGACAAGCGGAGACTTGCCCGGACAAGACAGCGGTTATTTGTTACGGCGAGCGAATGTCTTACAAAGAGCTTGATGAGCTTTCTGAAAGGCTCGCACGCGCGCTTATACTTAAAAATGTCGGAAGAAATGAGCTTGTTTCCGTCCTTTTCGACAGGGAACCTATAGCCTACGCTGCTGAGATTGCTGTCATGAAGTCCGGCGCGGGATTTGTGCCTTTTATCCCGGAATATCCCGATGATCGTATTAACTATTGCATGAAGGATTGCGGTAGCAGACTGCTGATTACAACGAAAAAGATCAAAGGCTCAAGACATTTTTGTGAAGCTGACTTTGACATAATAACGGTTGAGGAGCTTTTAAAAGCCGAGCAGTCATCAGATCATGATATATCCTTCCCACAGGTCTCGGAAAACGATCTCGCGTACTGCATTTATACATCGGGAACAACAGGCAGACCGAAGGGCGTTCTTATCGAGCACCGGAATATTGCCAATTATGTCAATAAAAACGAGATTTCAACAGAAGTAATGTATCTTGCCGAGCCGGGTAGAATTTCACTTGCGCTTGCCGCATTTTCTTTTGATTTCTCACTTGAAGAAGAGCTTGTACCTTTGTGTAACGGAAATACCGTAGTCATCGCCACAAGTGAGCAGATACATGACCCGGTAAAATTCGCGGATATGGTCATAGAAACAGGTGCCGACGCGATCATGTGTACGCCGACTTATCTGTGCGGACTGCTCGCGGTCTATGAGAGCCGTGAAGCTCTGAAAAGAATAAAGCTGTTCCATGTAGGCGCGGAAATGTTCCCTAAACGGCTGTATTCCATGCTGCGGGAGTTAAGAAAAGACAGCATTATAATGAACGTTTATGGTCCTACGGAATGTACGATAATCAGCTCGTCGTCCGTTATCACGGGTGATGATGTCATTACTATAGGCAAGCCCAGAGCAAACGTTCAGTTCTATATCTTTGACCGCTCCGGTAATGAGCTTCCCGCCGGTCAGAAAGGCGAGCTTATAATCGGCGGAGCACAGATAGGGCGCTATGTCGGGCAGACCGATACCGAAGGAGCGTTCTTTACTTACAAAGGACAGCCTGCGTATCACACAGGCGACCTTGCCGAACGGAGGGAAAACGGTGAGGTGTTGATATGCGGCAGGATCGACGATCAGGTAAAGCTCCGCGGGTATCGTATCGAACTCAGTGAGATCGAAGCTGTTATGACTGAATACCCCGGTATTCTGAATGCCGCTGCTGCTCTGAAAAATAAGGGCGACAGTGTGTATCTTGCGGGGTACTATACTTCCGCGGCGACAGTCGATAAGCTTGCGTTGAAACATCACCTGAGCGCAAAACTTCCCGATTTCATGATCCCGAATGTTTTCGTAAAATTAAATAAAATGCCGGTTTCGATAAATGGGAAGATCGACCGCAATGCGCTTCCCGAGACGGACAACATCGAACCGGATACGCAGTATATCCCGCCCGTGTCCGAAAAAGAAAAAAGGCTGTGCAGAACGTTTGAGAAGGTTCTCAGGCGTCCGGAGCACAGCGTGGGACTGACAGACGATTTCTTCGATCTTTCAGGAGACTCCATCTTAGCTATGGAGCTGCTGGCGGAAGCGGAGATCGAAGGGCTTACATACTCAGATATATTTACATTCCGCACCACGGCGGAGATATTGAGAGAACTCGAGAAAAGAGCGCGCGGACAGCAGAACACAGACCTTGATAAGCTTGACAGCGAGGCAAGACTTATCCCGTACCCTGCGACTCCGGTTCAGAAGGAGCTTATGGATGTTCAGCTCACAGTCCCGAACGGCGCAACGGTAAGCTCGATTCGCTTTCTCATGCTGCTCGGCGGGAATGTGGATGCTGAGCGTTTCCGCAATGCGCTGTATGTGGCACTCGCTAATCATCCCGGTTTTGCTTTTAAGTTTTTTCGTAATGCCGACAACGAATTATGGCAGCAGTACG
>JAFZOA010000314.1 GCA_017550775.1 Ruminiclostridium sp.
ACCTGTAAACTGTAAACTGAAACGGTGGTGACACAGCGTAACTCATTAATATGAAGGGGGACAATATATGTCACTTGTCGTAGAACACCTCTCGAAGAAGTACGGCGAAAAGGTCGCGGTCGAGGATCTGTCGTTCAGCATCCCCGAACCCGGAGTATTCGCTTTCCTCGGGACAAACGGGGCGGGTAAGAGCACGTCCATTCGCATGATACTCGGTATGCTGTCGAGGGACAGCGGCACGGTCGAGTGGAACGGCAAACCGCTCGATATAATGAATGAACAGGTAGGTTATCTTGCGGAAGAGCGCGGTCTCTACCCGAAGTACAACATACTTGAACAGATGTACTATTTCGCGTCTATCAAGGGCGTGAAGAAAAGAGATGCGAACGCGGCTATCGACTATCTGTTCTCGCGGCTGAAGATCGACGAGTACAGGAAAAGCAAAGCGGAACAGCTCTCAAAGGGCAACCAGCAGAAGGTCCAGCTCGCCGCCGCGCTTCTCTGCAACCCGCAGATAATCATACTTGACGAACCTCTGAGCGGTCTCGACCCGGTCAACGCCGACCTGTTCAAGAGCGTTATCCGCGAAGAACGCGACAAGGGAAAGTACATAATCATGTCGTCGCACCAGATGGAGACGATAGAGGAGTTCTGTGAAGACCTCGTGCTGCTGCATCACGGCAAGGTCGTTATGAGCGGAAACTTAAACGAGATCAAGAAGGAGCGCGGACGCGAGAATCTTACCGTAAAGGCGGATAAACCGATAGCGGATATCGCGGCGCAGTGCGGACTTACGCTCGTGGAGGAGACCCCGAACGGCTCGTCGTTCAAGGTGAAGAGCGAGGAGGACGCGGGAAAAATGCTGAGGACCATGCTCGATAACGGCATAAACGTAATAAAGTTCGATTTAAGAGAGCCGTCGCTGCACGAGCTCTTTGTGGAAAAGTGCGGGGGTGATGTAAATGAAGGTTAAGGGCTGGAAACAGGTATTCGCATTCACATTCAATCAGCAGATAAAGACCAAGTCGTTCATCATCGGCACTGCGGTAATGGCGTTCATCGTGGCGCTTATCGCGTTCCTTGCGGACTTCTTACCCGTGGTGTTCATGGGCGATCAGCTTGACGCGGCAATTAGCGGCGACGTACATTCTACGGTGCAGACATTATATGTCTGTGATGAGACAGAGTATGGCTTCGACTTCTCGGCGCTTTCGGAGGTGGGCATAACCTGCAATAAGGTGACCACGGCGGAGGCCGATTCCAAGATCGCCGAGCTTGCGAACTCCAACGAAAACGCTATGGTATCGCGGATAAGAATGGAAGAAAAGACGCTCTTTGTGACATCGTGCTATCCTGGCGGCGAGGAGACGGTCGTCAAGAAGGGCGACTGTGAGTCGATCAACAGCGCTCTTGCGAATATCGTGTCGGTGCAGTACCTCATGCACTACGGAGTGCCGGAGAGCGAGGTACCTACCGCTATGGCGGGCGTTCACACCGAGCTCAGCGCTGCGGGTGAGGAACCGGTAAGCATGGTACAGCAGATACTCAACGCCGTTGTACCTATGATCTCTTCGATAATACTGTTCATCTTCATCTTCTCGTACAGCCAGCTTGTTGCGCAGGCTGTCGCGATCGAGAAGTCCTCCCGCATAATCGAGTACCTGCTCACGTCGATAAAGCCGCTCGCGATAATCATAGGCAAGGTGCTCGCGATGTGCTGTGTATCGCTTTTGCAGTTCTTTATCATCGGCTTCGGCGGCACACTCGGTTTCCTTATCTCGCTCCCCTTCGGTATCTTCACGAAGGTGCAGGATATCGCAGCCGCGGCAGGCAGCGCTGCAGCAGCGTCCGGTTCGGATGCTGTCAACATCGTGAATGACATCGGAGCGGCGTTCTCCGGGGTAGATGCGAGCGTTATCCTCATAATGATAGTTACGTTCATTCTCGGATTCCTGCTGTATGCGGGTCTCGCGGGTCTCGCGGGGGCGAGCATAAGCAAAATGGAGGATCTTTCCTCCGCTATCCAGCCGCTCTCCCTCATAGGCGTGCTCGGCTTCTATCTTGCGTACTTCCCGCAGGTAGCGGGCGAGGAAAACGCGATGTCTCAGCTCGCACGGTATCTTCCGATATCCTCGCCGTTCGTACTCTCGTCGGACTATCTGCTCGGCAAGATAAGCATTGTTGAGTGCCTGATCTCTGTCGCGATACTCGCGGCGGCGGACGTACTGGTGATGATGTTTGTTGCGAAGGTGTACGAAACGATAATTCTGCACACCGGCAACAAGCTCAGCGTCGGCGATATGCTTAAAATGTCGAAGTGACGGCAGCCAACAGAATATTCCGTATCTCTCCCCGGATAAACACAGGGGGGAGATACTTTTTTATCAGCCGCAGCGATACAGGTCTGTGTATTTGTAGCATACGGGGAACAGTATTAGCGGTATTGCACAAAAATTACGTTTCGCTCTTGAAAACCTATTTGTCCTATGGTATAATAGAGAGATAGAAAGCTCTGCGTAATGTCGGGTCAACGGTAAATTACCCGGCAGGAAAACTGAAAACTCATCGGGACCACAGATGTCGGGGAGGGGCAGAAATGAAGATATCCACAAAAGGAAGATATGCGCTCAGAATGCTTATTGACATAGCCGCGAGAGGCGACGACGGCTTCATCTCACTCAAGGAGATATCCGAGCGTCAGAGCATCTCAAAGAAGTATCTCGAACAGATAGTTCCGCTTCTCACCAGAAACGGCATACTCCGCACCACGCGCGGCAACAGGGGCGGCTATTCCCTCGCTGTCAGCGCGTCAAAAATAACGGTAGGAGACGTTCTGCGCGCTACCGAAGGGAGTCTTGCTCCGGTGTCCTGCCTTGAATTCGAGACCAATGACTGTCCGAGAGCGGAGAACTGTGCAACTCTGTTTGTATGGGAAGGGCTGTATGATACGATAAGCAAGTACCTTGACGGCATTACCATAGCGGACATTGTCGAGCACGGCAGTGACATCTCGGGAAGCGATTACTGCATCTGAGCGGGCGCAGTGCCGGAACAGAGGAAATCCAACAAAACGAAAGGTGCTCTATGTTTTTAGACGATATCAAGATAGGCTCGGAAGTAACGGTGGATAACATCGTTATCGAAAAGGACGAGATGATCGACTTTGCGAAAAGATACAATCCGGTGAAAATACACACCGACGAGGTGTTCGCGAAAAGAACACGCTTCGGCGAGATAATAGCCCCGGGAATGCTTTCATTCCTGTCTGTATGGGCGCAGTATGTTTCGCTTGATTTCGCGGGTGAAGATCTCATAGCCGGCAAATCCACCGCGATCGAATGGTTTAAGCCGGTTTTTGCGGGCGATACCCTTCATGGCATAGCGAAGGTCACGGGGATCACGTTCCGCAACGACTACAACGGTATAATGACCGTCACGATCGACGTGTTCAACCAGAATGACGAGAAGGTCCTTACAAGCAGCGTGGAATCTATTGTAAAGCGCAGACCGAAAGAATGAGATATGACCCCGTACCTGTCCCGGTACGGGGTTTTTGTATCACGGAATAATTACAGACGGTAAAGACAACAACAGCGAAAAAAAGACTTGAAATTTATATGAAAGTGTGATACAATACTGTTATATGTGTTCATACATAAATTGGGATAAAGCAGGGTGCAGACATTGTTGAATTACCTTACAGATATATGGAACTCAATAGTCAGCGTTTTCAGCTCGATACAGCTTGTCGACTGGATAGATATAATTCTCCTTTCGTTCATACTGTATTGGGTCATCAAGCTCGTGCGGGAAACGCGAGCCGAACAGCTCATAAAGGGTCTTGTCGTATTCGTGGCTATTCTGTTCCTGCTTAATCAGTTCGAGCTGAAAGCAATGCGCGTCATAAGCGACATGATAAAGAATGTCGGACTTATGGCGTTCATCGTCATGTTCCAGCCCGAGCTTCGCCGCGCAATGGAAAAAGTCGGACGCTCAAAGGTGATGAAGCCTATGCAGTTCTTCGACACCTCCGCGCCCGAGGATCAGGGCAGAGAATCCGCCGCGATAGAACAGATAGTTCTCGCCTGCGAGAAGCTCTCCCGCACCGCTACCGGTGCACTTATCGTCATCGAGCGTGAGACCAAGCTCGGCGAGCAGATCGAGACCGGTACTATACTCAACGCTATCCCGAGCGAGGAGCTTTTCCGCAACATCTTCTTCCCGAATACCCCCCTGCACGACGGTGCGGTGGTCATGCGCGGCGGAATGATCTACGCGGCAGGCTGCTTCCTGCCGAAGCCGTCCAAAGAAGAACTCATCAATAAGGAGCTCGGCTCCCGTCACCGCGCGGCTATCGGTATGAGCGAAGTCTCCGATGCGCTGATAGTTGTCGTATCCGAGGAAACGGGTATGATCTCGGTCGCTGAAAACGGGCGGCTCGAACGCGGGTTCGACCGTGAAAAGCTCAACCGTCACCTCAGAATGAAGCTGTTCCCGGACAACAGCGAAGCCCGTAAAGCAAAGGACAAAAAGAAGCCCGCAAGGAAGCAGTCCGACGAAAGCAAAGGCGGTGATGACAAATGAGCAGTGTTTTTCAGCGCTTTGCCAGAAGCTTTGTGACCAACCTCAAAACCATAATTCAGGCGGTCATATTCTCCGTCATAATCTGGGTGTTCATATCGGTCCAGATCTTCCCCGATATCACCATGCACATCAGCGATATCAAGGTGCTGTGTGAGCCTACCTCATTCATGAGCGACGAAAACCTTCGCATAAGCTCCGTCGATACCAAAGAGCTTACCGTACAGATAAGCGGCAAGCGGTATTCCATAAGTCAGCTCACCGCCGACGACTTCACTGCGAAGTGTGATCTTTCCGGAATTTACGAGGCGGGAAGACATACCGTCCCGATCTATGTCGAGGCGAACGAAAACGTGAACTGCGACATAAAGTCCG
>JAFZOA010000315.1 GCA_017550775.1 Ruminiclostridium sp.
CGTTATCGACGATGTAGGTGTAGTAAACGTCCGAGCCGATGTAGAACGAGTCATGCGGCTCTATGACCTCATGTATGTCCGGTTCGCAGTTGCGTATTATTGCGCGCGAAAGAAGCATTCCGCAGGCTTTTCCGCCGATCATTCCGGTGCCGATCATGTGGTCGCGCACCGCAAAATAATCCTCCGGCGCAAAGTGCTTTTTCACAAGTTCACGCATTTTCGGGTCGCGCGTCATGATTATGTCACACATCTTCGCGCATTCGTCGTTGACATCCTCGTGATTGCGGCGCTTTCTCTTGACATAGTTGAAGTACCTGTCCCATGAGTCGATATAGCGCTCGTCGGAAGCACGCTGTGCATTTCCCATTGTATAATAGAATCTGCTTGCCTTCACGCCGTCGAGTATCGGACGGTAAGCTCCGGTCGCTGCATCGTAAGTATGCGGCAGGAACATTGTATCGGTGTTTCTGTTGCGCACTTTTTCGGGACGCACATAAACACTTCTCTTATCCGAATATACATCGAGGAAAAGCTGGGCGCGGTCGATGATCTTATTCACGGAATACACCGAATGCTTTCCACGCTTTATCGGGAAATACGCAACGCAGTCAAGAGATGAAAGATATGACGCGGTCACGCTGAAAAAGTTTCCCATCATAAGATCGGTCGCCCAAGCAGTCTGTAAGTCCGAAAGACAGTCGAACACATAAAATGTCTCTTTGCCCTGCAATTCAATCGCGCGCCGTATCTCAACTGTGAAATTCTCAAACCTGTGCGAAAGCGGTATCTCCAGAACTTTTACGCCTTCAATGTTTTCTATAAGCGGCTCATGATCCGCAAACCGAAAATAAACCGCGTTACGCTTGTCGGCAGCCGCCTGTTTCAGGAGCGGCTCCGCAAATTGTCTGAACTCGCCGAGCTCCGAAATGCGCCACACGACATTATCTCCGAGTCTTATGCTGTCGAACGCTTTATCCATTTCGGGTATCCCCGACATTATCCTGTCAAGTACAGCCATATCAAAACCTCACAAAAACCAAACGGCGCCGAAATACGGGACTCCTTATAAGTCCCGCAATTTCAGCGCCGTTGCCTTAATGATATTCTATCATAAGGTTCAGTTTTTGTCAATATTCAGTCGATCAGATTATTCTGGAACCGCGACAGATGCTCGAAAGGAAGTATCTGCCGTCCTCTGAACAGCCCGCAGCCGTCGTTTATAAGATAATTGTCGGCAGCCTTGAACATATTCACATCAAGTTTTGCAAGATCAATATTTTTCAGCCTGCATACCCGCTCATACGCTTCGTCGAACCAAAGGCATTCGCCTTCGGGTATTGCCTCGCGGCGTGTTCGTGATAGCTCCTGCCGCTGCTCGTAGCCGAAGTGATTCGCTTCGCCAATCTCAGCATTATCGTCCATATCCTTGGTACGGAGCTGTACCTCGACATAGCATCTTGCGAAGTTGTCGTAGAGCGTTATATGCAGCGATTGATAGCCGAATGGACGCGCGTTTGCGATGTAATCACGGTAGTACGGGCGTACTTTCTCGGAAAGCCGCGGCGATTGTTCTTTTTCCGGAAGTCCCGAAAGCTCTGCGGTGAACCCGCGTTCTTCGAGAAATTCCGGCAGTATCTCCGCTACTTCGTACAGCAGTTTCAGCTCTTCCGTCTCTCTGTCCTCGCCGTCTTTCAGATGACATTTCGGCAGCGAGATCACTATGCGGTACGCGACAAGATCACGGAAGCACTGGAGCTTGTTCTTTATCTCAGCTTCAGTCGGAAGCCTGCCGTTTTCGGTGTAATAGTCGTATATGTACTCCACGATATAGCCGTTTAACTTTTCCTCTGCGCGTATCAGCGACTTTATCCTGCCCTTTAATGTGAACGCGAGGTAAGGATACTGCACGGTCATATAC
>JAFZOA010000316.1 GCA_017550775.1 Ruminiclostridium sp.
ATGTCGTGGGACAGCGACATGAGCATGGTCTTCTTCTCCTTCAGCAGCTCAAGCTCCGACCGGCGGGACTCCTCGGTCTTCTCGCGGAGCATATCGAGCCCCCAGAGGAAATTCCCGAAGTAACGGCTACGGCTCTCCTTCAGAGGCACGGTGAGCCCGCCTTTTGCGAGTTCGAGAGGAGGCGAGCGTATCTGCCCGAACGGCTTTATGATGCTGAACCGGATATACAGGAGCAGGACGAGCACCGCCGCGCAGAGCACTCCGAGTGCAGCGTTCACGAACAGCACAGTGCCGCTGTTGTCGTGCCGGTCAACGTAATCAAAGCGGTACAGCTTTCCGTTCACCATGCGGACTGAATACTTCCCCGGCACGTCGAAGAACTCGCTTCCGCCGTTCTGCTCGTACACCCCGGTCACCGCCGTATATCCGGACACGTCGGGGATAGTCCCGGTGGTCTCGATCTCCCGTACTATACGGCCGATCTCGACGTTGTACAGCTTGCCGCTCTCCCCTTTTTCGGACAGAAGCACTGCGTTCACCGCTATGAAGGCCACCGCCGTGACCAGTACGAACACCGCAATGAGCCTGTCAAAGCTTTTCATTGCCACCCTCCCAGCGATAGCCCTTTCCCCAGACCGTCAGGATGTGGGTGGGAGCCTTCGGGTCGTCCTCGATCTTCTCGCGGAGCCACTTAATATGCACCGTGAGCGTCTGCTGCTCGGAGTCGCTGTCCATGCCCCAAACCGCGTTGAAAAGGCGGTCTTTGGTCAGGGTCTGACCCTTGTTTTCGATCAGCATTTTCAGCAGCTCGAACTCCTTCGCGGTCATGTCCAGCGCCTTACCGCCCTTCGTTACCTTCTCCGCCGCGAGGTCGAGGGTTATATCGCCGTCGGCAAGCTTGTCCTCGGCAAACCTCCGCTTGAAGATGCCCTTTATCTTTACGAGCAGTATGTCGATGTCATACGGCTTTTCTATGTAGTCGTCCGCCCCGAGGATAAGCCCGTTGAGCTTGTCTTCCTTTCTTACCCGCGCCGTGAGCATGATTATCGGTGTATTGCCGCCCGCGCGTATCTTCTCGCACACCGCGAAGCCGTCCATACCGGGCAGGTTCACATCAAGCAGAACAAGCCTTGCCCCGTACCTTTCGTACAGGGACAAGGCTTTCTCTCCGCTGTCCGCGCAGCTCACGGTGTAACCCTCCGCACGGAGAAAGTCTGTGAGAAGCTGCAATAGCTCCTTGTTATCCTCAACTATCAGAATATCCATAATACCTCCGATGTCAGAGACCGGTCGTTCCGCTTGCCGCGATGCTCACCAGCCCATTTCAAGCAGCCAGTTGTTGAGACCGCGCTCACGGTCGCGCTGAGTTTCTTCCCTTTCTATATTATACTCACCTTTTATGTTCCCGTCAACTATAAATAACACTCTTGTGCATTTTGCGGCTACCTTCGAGTCGTGGGTCACCAGCATTATGGTCGTACCCTCCTCGTTGAGCTTTGTGAGCTCCTCCATTACCTCCTCGGATGAGGTGCGGTTGAGAGCTCCGGTAGGCTCGTCGGCGAATATCATCTTCGGCGAGTTTATCATGCTGCGGCAGATGCACGCGCGCTGGAGCTGGCCACCGGACACCTCGTTG
The DNA here is from genome assembly GCA_017550775.1 of Ruminiclostridium sp. Next base: position 1,637 of record JAFZOA010000316.1, read on the forward strand.
ATGTCGTTGTCGGCGGTATCGTCGATGCCGAGTCTGCGCATGAGGTCGCGGCCGCGCCGGACTGTCTCGGCACGGGTCTCCTTCGTCTTGTCGGTCTTGCAGGCGGGGAGAATGACGTTATCGAGCACGGTCAGGTTCTTGAGCATATACATCTGCTGGAAGATGAAGCCCATGTCGTCGAGGCGCAGCTTCGAGAGCTCGTCGTCCTTAAGCTTCGAGATGTCTTTGCCACAGAATGTCACTTCTCCTGCGGTCATTCTGTCCATGCCGGAAACGGTGTACAGGAGGGTGGATTTGCCCGAGCCGGACGGTCCCATTACCGCCACCATTTCCCCTTCGTCGATGTGCAGGTCAACGTTGCGGAGAACATTGTTCTGGCGCTTGTTGGTGATGTATGTCTTGCAGAGGTCCTTTACTTCAAGTATCGTGTTCATATTCATTCTCCTTTTCATTCAATGTCCGCCGTGTCGGAGGACTTCACAGTGTTTGTGTACAGAGCCGTCAGGAATGCCGCGAGTACCGTCGCAGCGAGTATTATCATCGGGTACAGCCCGAATATCTCGGCCGCCCTTATTTCGTAGCTCACGCCGTTTACAGCGCCCATAATGCCCATTATCGGGTCTATCGCAAGCTTTGTGAGCGGCAAGCATAGCACCGCCGCCAGCAGCGATGACAGCACCGCGACGATACCGAACCGTAACGCGTGATGCGCGATGACTGAGCCGTTGTTGAAGCCGACAGCCTTCATGAGCGCGATCTCCGACTTCTCGCGGGAGATGAACGAGCGCTCCATAAGAACGGCAATCAGGACGATTATGATGAGCGTGATAATAAGTATCATATCCTTGACCGCCTTGATTATATCCGCCGAGCCTGTGCTGTCCTTGACAAAGCCCGCGGAATCGAGCACCTTATCGGTATCGTAAATGCTTTTCAGCTTTTCGATGCGTCTTTCGATCTCGGCGCCGTCGGGGTGGTCGTCAAAGTCTATCTGGAAGGAATAGGTACTTGAAAGCAAAAGTCCGTTCGTATCAAAGCTCTCGTGCAGTCTTCCGATCTTTCCGAGCTGTCCGAAGCTCTGGAAAAGTGCTGTTATGATGCACTTCTTTTCTTCCCCGTTCACCAGGAGAGTAACGGTATCACCGATATCAACGCCGAACTGCTCCGCGATCGGTGAGGAAAGTGCTATCTCGTCCGCGTGTATCGGAGCCGTACCTTTCTCATAGACATAATCGCTCGCCTTTGTCTGCGGGCAGAACTGAAAGACAACGCTCGACTTCTGTTCGCCGAAGGACATCGGTACATTGTACATTCTCTCAACGTGAGTCTTTCCCGGCATACCGTTATCCGCAAGTGTCTTTTCGAGCCTGCTGAGCGAGTCCTTTATTTTCTCATCGGTGGCTGCCGGGTCGCCCATGGCTTCCATTACATCGTTGGTGAGAGTGATATACACGTCGCTCTTTGTCGTTCCCAGGAGAAACAGCAGCTTATCGCTGTTAAGCGTGTTTGCCGTGTTCGCGAGTATCATCACGAGCAGCAGCAGGATAGAGAACACAGCGGTGATAATGCCGTACTGCTTCTTGCTGCTGAGTACATCATTCAGTGCGAGAAAGCCTGTCGTACCGAGTCTGCTCTTTCCGAGGTGCATAATGCTCTTCTTGCGGAAGCGCTCGCCCGTCTGACCGCTCCGTACCGCGTCTATCGGGGAGAGCTTCTTTACCTTCCGGGTGCTGCCCCAACAGAACAGCATTATGATCCCGACTACCGCCCCGCAGCACAGCAGAGCTATGACCGCAGAGTTCTCACTTCCGAGCACCATGGTCTCGGACACGCTCGCAAGGAGCATATTCCCGAACGGAATACTGCAAAAAAAGCCGATCACTGCTCCGACAACGGCTATCCCGAGATACTTTACAAGGTAAAGCCCGCGTATCTGACCGTTCTTTATGCCGATAGCCTTCATTACTCCGATCTCTCGGAATTCCTCTTCGAGAGTGAACCTGATCGTGAAACGCAGAACAACGAATGCCACGAGTATCAGACAGATGCTCACTATCATGAGCAGCGCCGCGACGATCATCGACATAACATACGTCAGACGTACCGTTCCGCTGTTTCCGCTGAAAAGTCCGCCGCCCGTTTCGGAAAACGCTTTTTCTGCGGTCTTGATATCGGAAACATTTATGTAGTATATGCTCCCCTCGCTCAGCTTTGCACGTTCGTCGGCGGCTATGACCTCATAATCTTCCCTGTTCAGTATAAAGCGTGAGTTGCCCATGAACGCTGAGCCGAGAAGCGCGTCCTTGGCATATCCGGCGTATTCAAACTCGCGCTCGGTATTCCCGACCCTGATCGTGAACCTGTCGCCTTCGGATATACCGCTTATTCCCGGAACATTTCCCGAGATATACACTTTACCGCGCTCAACTTCCGTTATTACACCATTGTTTTTATCGAAGTAATTCAGTTTTGCGTTATCCACCGGCATTATAAACGCGGCTCTGTCGTAATCCGCGAGTGTTTCACCGTTCCGTGTGAAATTGGTTCTGTCGGCGAATATCGAACGTTCCCTTCTGTAGTCCGTCACCGAAGCCTCGTTGTCAAGAAGTTTCTCCAGGCCTGTGCTGCCGCTGTCGAGCGTGATTATGAAGTAATCGGTCATTCCGGCCTTGTCAAAGTAGTAATCTATACCCGTCGTTACCGCGATGATGTTGTTGACACTGCTCGCAGCGAACATTGCCGAGAGTATGACGAACAGCAGCACTATCACGTTCATAGTCTTCTTGCGTTTCAGGTCTTTTTTGAGTATGTTCAGAAACATGGTCGTTCCTTTCTCACTTGTCTTCGTCGTTTCCACCGAACGGATGAAGCAACTTGTTCTTGATACCGCCTGCCAAAAGCGCGGACGCTATATCCGAGATTTTCTCTGCCGCAGCCTCGTCAAGTCCGAGCTTCTCCGCAATCTCAGATATTACCGTAAGCCTGGAATTCTTGCCGATAATGTGGTGTGCCTCCATTATCTCGTTCACCTGTGCTGACTGCTCCTCTGTGATGTTAGCCTCTTTTGCGAGCTGGCTGATAAATGCTGTCTTGTTCATAATTGTTACCTCCGATTTAATGTTTGTTCAGTGTTTTCCTTTACTGTAACTGCATTATAACACAGAATTTATTAAATAATCCTTAAATTCTTCCGACAACATAAGGGAACCTCTAAAAACCCATTTGAGAGAAAACGCGCCATCCACGCCGAATACTTCGTCAAGTCTCCTCGCCTTGCGCCAGCAAGCCTTCGGAGCCTTTCCTCGTCTTCGACGCGGCTGTCACATTTTCTCTTTTCAAAG
>JAFZOA010000028.1 GCA_017550775.1 Ruminiclostridium sp.
CGCGCCGCCCGTGGAGACCGCAGTGGCAACTCCGACGATGTTGCCTGTGCCGACAGTCGCCGAGAGAGCAGTACAGAGTGCGGCAAAGCTTGAAACGTCGCCGTGTCCGCTGTCGTCGTCGTGCAGCATATATTTAAAGCCTTTGCCGAGCTTGCGGATCTGCAGGAAGCGTATCCTGAAAGAGAGGGTTATACCGCAGGTGAGTATCAGAACTATAAGCGGTATACCCCACAAAAAGACGTCATTTTGCATTATGATGTTATTTATCGTTTCCATGGGCTTCCTCTCTTGTCTTGCTATGCAGATTTGAAAGAATTGATGATATATAAGAATTGTACCCTATTTTCATGCTTTTGTCAATAGTTTAACGGGAAAATAGGATGAAACGAAGAAGAGGTTGTCGAAATCGGAGAACGAAATCCCGATCGTTCGTCAATAGGCGGGTAACAGGACAGTTCTCTGTTTTTCACGCATCATTTTGTACGTTTCGCGCAGAAAAGTCAAATAAATGTAAAAAAGCCCTAAAGTTTTCAAAGGTTCTGTCGATATAATATATGAGGTGTAAGGGAATTATGCCTTGTTGTGCATTTCATTTACCGCGGCAGACGGAAGGTGGCACGACAAATCTATTCAAGGAGGAATCGGCATGAAAATGACATTTTCACGCCGCACCTCGGGAAGAAAGGAACGGTGAAAACATGAGCGGTATCAATACTTTATACGACAGCTACACCAACGCTCCCGTAAATTCCAAGTACAGCACAGGAAAAGTCAAGGAGACCAAGGCGGATAAGACTGCGGATAAGACCGGCGAAGCGGCTGAAAAGACCGCGGAGAAGGTCGAAAAGCGCGCAGACTCGTTCGAGCGCACCGACAAATCCGTCAAGAACAATACCTACACCAAGGGTATCGCGACGGAGCACGCCGGAAAGTCCGAGCTTGCTATCAAAAACGAGGGCATGAAGGACATGGTCGCTCAGCTCCTCGGTCAGGCGACAAACGCTTCCGGTAACAAGAAGGGTCTTACACTTGAATCCATCATGAAGAGCTACGGTCTCGACTATATCGAGAGCGACGGTTCTGAAGATTTCTGGGGTGCGGAGAAGACAGCAAATCGTATACTCGATTTTGCGAAGAGCCTCGCGGGGGACGATCCCGAGAAATTCAAGCAGGTCAAAGCCGCTTTCGAGAAGGGCTTCGGCGAATGTGAGAAGATCTGGGGAGACAAACTTCCGGGTGTCTGCTATGACACTCTCGATAATGTCCGTAAGGGCTTCGACGATTGGGAGAAAGAGCTCGGCTCCGGATCCGACGCGGCAGCGGCCGCTGCCACAGATTAACGCGGCTTGAAGCCGTGTTATATATGACATCATTATCCGCCCCTTATCGGGCAAATGCTCAGGATGAACGAGCCGTGAAAGTGCGTGATGCCCGCCGCAAGGCGCTTCTGCCGCATCGTGTATCGGATCGGACAGTTCGTCTTATCGAAGGGAAGTGATATTATGAGCGACATGAGCTTATTTTACTCATCGATGAGCAATGTTCTCAATCAGTGGAGCGATTTCCGCGTGGCTAAGCCACTCTACAAGTACTACTTTGCACAGCAGAAGTCCGAGACCGAGTCTACGGCAAAGGAAGCTGCGAAGAAGTATGAGACCAATAAGACCACGACAAAATCGTCCGCTTATTCGGCTGCAAACAACGACAAGCTCAAGACCTATGCCGACAACGTAAAGACCTCGGTCACCAACCTTGAATCCGCATTCAAGGAGGACGCGACGACCGGTGAGGTCGATATGGACAAGGCTTTCTCTGCGGCGGAGTCGTTCGTAAAAAGCTACAATGACCTTTATTCATCGACAAGAGGCTCAGGCAATACGTCCGTCTCCGGAAAGTCCCAGTTCGTTGCCAACATGACCAATGCTTATTCGAGCAAGCTCGAAAAGGTTGGTATTACTGTCGGAAACGACGGCAAGCTCTCCATAGACAAGGACAAGTTCAACGACGCAAGCGACGAGGAGCGCGAGGAGATCTTCGGAAAGAAGAACTCCTACGCAAGCTTCATGTCCGAGCAGGCTAACGCGGTCTCCGCGTATGCTCAGACTGCGGCGTACCAGGAAGCGAACAAGACCTACAACAGCTCCGGCACAGTTGCAAGCAGCAATTCCACCGCTCTGAGCGGTGTGCTCTACAACCAGCTGTTCTGATACCGGCGGTTGCTGTGGCCCGGGTCACAGCGTATCATCGTTATCGCAACAAAATGATGTCATAGGAAAAGTCTCCCGTTTCGGCGGGGCGTGGGAAAGAAGTTTTCCCGAATAGTTATGGTTGCGCAGTGCATTAAGCACTGCGCAGCTTTCTTTTTGAGTCGTAATCTCTTATGTCGAGAACCGCCGGAACCCTGATGACATCAAACCTGAACCTGATGTCAACCTTCTGTTCCCTGTGTCCGCTTGATTTGTCGGGTGCGTGAACATGAATACTGTCGATGATTTCGTGCATTATCTCCGGAGTAAGCTCCGTTATATTGCTGTAACCTCTGATAATAGCAAGGAACTGCGATATATTGCTGTTTTCCTGTTCCTTGTCATCAATGAACTTGCGGATCTCGTCAACATCCTTTTTCAACTTCCTCTGTTCATCCTCGTAGCTTGCGGAGAGTTGTCCGTACCGCTCGTCACTGAGCTTTCCGAGAGCATTATCCTCGTAGATCTTAGCAAACAGGCGGTCGAGTTCCGCTATACGCTTTTCATATCGCACAAGACTTTTCTTTGACTTGGCAACACTTTCATGGAAACTGCTTTTCGAGGCTTCGATAGCTTCGTTAATAAAGGATTCCTCGTCACTGTGAACATCGTCCAGTACCTTGTTTATCTCCTTGATAACAAGCTCCCTGAGAACGCAAGTCCGTATAAAATGCGCCGAACAGTCGTTTGAGTCGCTCGCATAGGTGCTGCATTTGAGATGTTCCTGCCGTTCCGTAAGGCTGACAGATCGACAAAGATACATCTTCGCGCCGCAATCAGCACAATACACCATACCGGAAAACGGGTTGATCTCCTCATGTTTTTGCATTTTGCGGACGTTCTGGCGCATTTTCTGAACAAGATCGAAGTCCTGCTGTGAGATAATGGGTTCGTGCGTATTCTTAAATATTATCCATTCATCTTTGGGTCTGTCCAACTGTTTCTTGCATTTATATGATTTTCTGAATGTCTTGAAGTTTGCGGTATGACCGGCATACTCTACTTCTTCAAGGATTTTGGCAACGGTTTGACCTCCCCACCTTGTCGGCGACTTGTAGTTCGGGACACCGTTATAATATCCTTTTTCCAATCCGTATGCGGCAGGAATATTGAACTCGCGCCTTATATTTGAGCCGACCCTTTGCCATCCATACCCGAGTTTTGCCGCATCTCTTATAAGATTGTCCCTCTTGCGGCTCCCGTAACCGTCATTAAGTATCTTCATCACGGTACTTTCATAATCGGATGTAGGTATCTCGTCGGGTTTTCCGCCTGCATAGTATGAACGGTACAAGGCTTTATGAGGACAATGTGCTCGGCAGGATAGAAGATGACCGCTTTTCTCGAATGTCGGTATCGGAGATCAACTTCTGTTGATTCCCCATAAAGAAGTCCCCGCCAACGGCAATCAGACAACCCGTGTCATCTATACAGTTCTGAAACAAGGCTATAAACTGCCGTAAAAGCAGCTTATAGCCTTGTTTTTTATATGTATGATCTGTATCAATCCTGTGTATAGCTTCCTGCCGATGCAGAGGCCGCGGATCTTGCTGCGTTGCTCACGCCTTCCGCAACCGCACCGCTGCTTCCCGCGCCAAGCCTCTTGTTGACTTCGCCTATCATTCCGAAAGCTTCATTCAGAGCCGTCTCTACGTTGAAGCCCATCTTCGCCAGCGACTTATTCGCGTCGGGTATGCTTATTTTTCCTCGCCTTGCCTTATCACAGATACTCATGATCGTATGGTATCTGGAATTCAGCCCGGATTCGCCGCTCACCGTCAGAGCGCCCACAGCCTTGCCTTTCACGAGATTTCCGCCCTTGACCGCCGCGCGGAAGGTATCTCTCATGTTGCCCACGCTGTTGATAGCAGTCTTGCAGGCGGCATCAAGCGTACCCTTGCCGCTTGTATAATCGGCGAGCTTTTTAGCAAGAGCCGCAGCCTCGGGTTCCGACGGAGCTACCTTTCTCAGCGCCTCCATAGCTTCATTGTACATCGGAACGGTCTTGTAAATCTCGGCATTCTTAAACTTCGGAACGGACTCGGCACTCAGCTGTGAAGTGCGGAAATACTTGTCAATTATCTTCTGCACCTCGGGCAGACGTTCGCCGTCCGAAGGCTGGCAGGCGTGCAGCTGCAGCGACTCGGCAAGCTCCTTCGCTTCCTTCATGCTGCTGAAGTTAAGTCCCGCCTTTTTACAGCCGGTCTTGTACAGCGCATCCTCAGCGATAGCCTGCGGCAGCTCTATCAGCGTCTTACCGTCCTTGCTCTTATAAATGAACGTCACATCAAGATCGTGGCCGATAGTCACACCGTTTTCAAGCGCCGTGCTCGTATTGCCGGAAACGCTCTTTATCTGTATGTCGTCGATGCTGCACCCGAGCATTTCCGCGATATGCTTTCTTGATTCGTTCTTTACGGGCTCATAGAAGAACTGCGCTCTGTACTTTGTGAACAGCTTTCGGTATATGTCCGCCTGACCCGGATTTTCGGCTATCATCTGCTCGATAGCAAACTTGTTGCGGCACATCTTCACGATGTTCTCGCGCAGAGC
>JAFZOA010000317.1 GCA_017550775.1 Ruminiclostridium sp.
ATTTTGCTTACAAGCCTGCGTTTATCGGAAACATTGTTGTCACTGTGTTTTCTCGCCTTAAAAAAATCAAACATCCTATGCAGCACCTCCGGTCAGTAAATTGATCTGCTCCTGATATGCGGTAAACAATACCATTTCGTCCTCGCTGAAATTGTAGCTATCAAGCACTTCATCAAGCGTGAAATTCGTCACCTCACCATAGAGCCACCTGTGCTCAACATCACAGTAATAACGCACACTCACATTGACACGTTGTTCCGGCGTTCCGGGATTTGACACAGTAACTTTTATTTCACGCTTGCAATTCTCGCAAGTGCAGTGTGCATAAGAATACCAATAATCGAAGTTGAAGAATTTCCCTGTTACCTCGACTATCTCATCGTAAGTGAACTGCATTTCGGTAATGTCCACCTGTCTTTCAAGCTCCCGGTACCGAAGAACGGCGAGTATCGCAATAACATCGACCGGATCAATCGGGTCTATCTCTTTATTGCCATACTGATTAAGCTCGCTTATCTCGTTGTTCGGCGGATAAGAAATGTGGTCACACACGAATCCGTCAACAATAGCGGATATTTCTTCACGGCTTTCTTCAATGTAGCCGTCGATCTGCTCGACATATTCCGACAATACAGTTTCCGGTGACACCGCAGCTTCTCCCGGTTCGGTTGATAACCAACTAAACAGACTGCTTATCAGCGCAGCCACGACAGTCACCACAAGGATAATGAGAAAGAGTATCAGAAAAATTATCGCAAGCGCCAGAAGAATGTACTTACCCACAGGCGAAGCCAATATTTTTCCTATGACCTTGCCCGCCGTTTCAACCGTCTTTTTAGCTTTCTTGGCGGTTTTCTTGATACGCTTGACCTGCTTTCCGGTATTCTTCGGCATATCCTTTATAGCTTTGCCGGCTTTAACTGCTGTCCGAGCCGTATTCAGAACCGCTTTTCTTGCGTTATCCGCATGCCGAAGCTCTGTCAATCCCTGCTTTATCGTTTCCGTTCCGGTATCTGTAACAGTCGATTTGTCGATCTTGGTTTTCAAAAGCTGCTGTCCGGTATCTTTGGCAACATTGGCTACACCGCTTGTTACCGCCGTCGCTATATGTCCAAAGTCCTTGATAGAGCTTTTCCGGGAGAAGATGTGTCCGGTCTTTACCGCCGTTGCGATCTTTCCGGCAGTCTTTCCCGTACCGCCCACAGCAGTACGGATATATCCGCCGACCTGCGCCGCAGTCGCTACACCCGCAGTCACAGTCTCAACCGCTTCGATTGCAAGCGAATCATCGGCATCAGCTTTTGCAACCGCACATTTCTGATTTTTCAGTTCTTCATTAAATACGTTTTTACGTTTCTTGCGTTTGCGTCGCTTTTTCTTAGGCTTATCCGGATCGACATTTTCGGCAGTCACGGTCACAGCTGCGGCGGCAGCTTCCTCTGCTTTATGACGCTTAACTTCCGCTTTTCGGCGCTCCTGCTTTTTCGTCTCGGATGTTACGATCATTTTGAGGCGCTGTTTTTTTAATTCCTCATTATATCGCTTGTCGGTATCACGGGATTCGTCAATTACTTTTTTGGCATCGCCCGTAAATCGCAGTTGCGCTGTATGTATATATCCCGTGCTTCGTTTTGATTTGATGTAATTGTTATCGACCTTGTTCTGTACAGACAGAACGGTTTGCCCGCCTGTCTGTATTGCGTTGAACAATGGTTGAATTTCAGGCTCTGAACTATCGCCATATTCTACATCATTGTCGTAACTACGGATAGCGTTGTGCTTATGTACACGAAGCGCGGGCTTCCGGAACTGCTCTGCAGCCATTTCAAGCTGCATTTCCTTCAGTATTGCTTTTCTGTGACCGTCGGAGATAACCTTGGATTTCAACTGCTCGGCATAATTCCTTACTATCCGGTTTTGCGACTTGATAGTACGCTCATTACGCTCTACCTTCGTTTTTATACCCATTTATCTCATCACCTTTTCACCCCTTCTGCATTTGCCTGCATTTCAGATATTTCCCGTAAATCGGAGGTCATAAGCGCATACAATTCATTATGCGGGAACTTGTCTCTGAACGGAATAATAGAGCCACCGCAGCAGATAAGTCCCTGTCCGCTTTCGCTGCTCGTTACATACGTCAGAAGGTTATCCGAGATATTCAGCAGTTTTGCAAGCTGTATCCTGTCGGAAGTCGCCTGATTGAGCATCATAACGAAGTCTGTATTTGAAAGCATTGAACGTGCGGTCTCGGATTTAAGCATATCCTCGACGTTCTGAGTAATACCTGTCGGAACACCGCCCCACTTTCTCGCTCTCTTGTAAAGTTCAAAGAGGAAGTTCGCGGAATACTCATTCGCAAACAGAAGGTAGATCTCATCCATGTAAATCCACGTTCTCTTGCCTTTAGCGCGGTTTTCCGTGATCTTGTTCCAGATAAAGTCCAGCACTATCAGCATACCGATAGTCTTCAACTGCTTGCCGAGATCCTTAATATCAAACGAAACTACCCTGTTCGTAAGATTTATGTTCGTCTTATGCGCGAACACGTTCAGATTACCCTTGATATACAGCTCGAATGAAAGTGCCAATCCCTGTGCTTCCTTCTCAGGCTGATTTTTAAGGTTTTCATAGAAGTCCATAAGCGTCGGCAGCTTGTTCTGATCGAAGTTCTGCACATACTCGCCGTATGTCATTGTAAGACAGCGGTCTATGATACCGCGTTCCTTCGCAGTTAAGCCCTGTTTACCGACAAGACACTCACAGAATGAAAGAATAAAGTCGGACTTCATAACCAACGGGGATTCATCATCGGAATAGTCCTTTGACATATCAAGCGGATTGATATAGTTCTTGCTGCTCGGACCGACATATATCGTTGAGCCATTCATCGCTGTAACAAGATTTGTGTACTCTCTTTCCGGGTCTATGATGATTATGTCATCGCCCGTCGCAAGAAAGACATTCAGCATCTCACGTTTTGCAGCAAAAGATTTACCGGAACCCGGAGAGCCGAGAATAAAGCCGTTCGGGTTTTTCAGCGATAATCTGCTGAATATAATCATATTGTTCGACAGCGCGTTCAGTCCGTAGTACATTCCGTTATTCTGCGATATTTCCTTTGCCGAGAACGGCAGAAATACTGCTGTACTTTCCGTTGTCATCGTTCTGCGGAGATTGAGTGTACAGTTTCCGAGAGGAAGTACCGACTGCATACCTGCTTCCTGCTGAAATTTCAGCGTAGATACCGAGCAGATATGCTTACGGATAACGCCCTCGATAGCTTCCGTATTGTTTTCGAGTTCCTCATAATCCTTGCCCGTAACCATGATAATGATGTTATTAAGGAACATCTTCTGGTTCTTTGAGCGCAGATCGTCAAGCAGTTCCTCGGCTTCAACGAGCGAATGTTTCAGGTCCTCATTGATTACGTCCGAAGTGTAGCCGGACTGTATCGCCTTTTTCTCCGCCTGCAGCTTATTCGCCCTCATAGACGTAAGCTGATGATTTACGATTTTCAGCGCCTTGTAAGGATCAACCGGAGCGATATTCACGGAAACCATAACATCAAGGTTCGTGTTTGTAATATCCGTAAGCATATTGTCTTTCAGGCTCGCAGGCAAGTCCTTGATAAACATCGTTCGCGCGTACTTGTCGCCCCACATGAAATAGTCCTTCTTGAACTCAAAGTAATCGGGACAGCAGTAAGCACGTTCGGAGCCGCGGATATAGTCATTCTGGTCAAACGTAG
>JAFZOA010000318.1 GCA_017550775.1 Ruminiclostridium sp.
GAGCGCTTCGGATACTGGGAAGATTCAAGCGTAAAGCTGAACGGTGATGCAGTCAAAAAGGCGGTCGTTCTTTACCTTGAGATGTGGACTTTTGTTACCGGCGAAAAGCAGGATTATGAAAAATACACCGTAAAATATCAGTCAAAGAACGACGGCTTCGTTATCCCTTTCTCCGACGAGCCGCTTTTCAGGGGACTTATCCACGAAAACGCCTATATCAACGTTATCGACAACGCCAAGGATTATGTTTATATCTGCACACCGTACCTGATTCTCGACGAGATAATGGAAAACGCGCTTATCCGCGCCGCCCGCGGCGGAGTAGATGTTAAGATAATCACCCCGCATATCCCCGACAAAAAGCTCATCTTCGAGATGACACGCGCAAACTATGAACGTCTGATAGACTGCGGAGTCGAGATCTATGAGTTCGTTCCGGGATTTATCCACACAAAGATGATAATAAGCGACGACACAACAGCGATAGTCGGGACATGCAACTTCGACTACAGAAGCTTTTATCTCCATTTCGAGAACGGAGTCTGGATGTACAAGAGCAAGGCTGTCCTTCAGGCAAGCGATTCTTTCAGAAAATCGCTGTCCGTTTCAGAGAAGATAACCCCCGAATTCTGCAAGAACGTATCTTTCAGCAAGCGCCTTGTAAGGTCGCTTATCAAGGTGCTTTCTCCGCTGCTTTAAGGAGTAGGTATGACAAACAGACAACGCGCCGCTGAGGTGATCAGACTTCTTAAAGCGGAATATCCTGATGTGAAATGCGCGCTCGTATATACAAAACCGCACGAGCTTCTTATCGCGACCCGCTTGTCCGCTCAATGCACCGACAAACGGGTGAATATGGTGACTCCGGCGCTGTTTGAGCGCTTTCCGGATATCAACTCGTTCGCGGACGCTGAGATCGCCGAGATAGAAGAATATATCAAGAGCTGCGGGCTGTATCATACGAAAGCGAGCGACATTTCCGCAATGTGCAGAGATCTTCGCGACCGTTTCGGCGGTGTCGTGCCGGATACGATAGAAGAACTCACCACTCTCGCCGGCGTCGGAAGAAAGACCGCGAACCTCATTATCGGCGATCTTTACGGAAAACCCGCGCTTGTCTGCGACACACACGTTATAAGGCTCACGAACCTTATCGGGCTCACAGACACAAAAGACGCCGTAAAAGTTGAGAAGGAGCTCGCGCAGCTCGTCCCTCCGGAAGAAGGGCTTGATCTCTGCCACCGCCTTGTATGGCACGGAAGACTTATCTGCATAGCACGGCGGCCTCAGTGCGAAAAATGCTGTCTTAAAGACGTATGCAAAAATGCGATGAAAAAATGAAAAATACATATTTGTATTGCTTTTTTTGGATTTATGTGATATAATTTAGCAATGCAGTATTGCTTAAAAGTGCTGCAAAGCGAACATTACAAGGAGGTTTTTGTATGAAGTATGACATCAAAGAGGTATCCTCAAGACTCAGAGCAACAAGAGAATCCCTC
>JAFZOA010000319.1 GCA_017550775.1 Ruminiclostridium sp.
CCATTGTTATATATTTTACGAACCGCTTATGCGAAACGCCGACCCCGCTGTCATGTCGCAGCGTAGTCATATAATGCCAATCTGAAAGGAGGTAAGCCAATATGTTCATAATCGCCGTGCCGAATTGCCGCAGTCCGACCCGGAACTGTATTCTTATAGTCGTCTGAACCCCGTTGCCCCTTGTTCCGGTTATCCGCGTTCGGAAGTCCAACAGTTTCGCCGCGCTGTCGGAGATCTGAACAGCACCTCGCCGCCGGAATACTGTCGGGTAACAATGAACGCCGCGTGCAGTTGCCCGCGGAAAAATCGGTCTATCGAAAAATATGTGTCAAAAAAAGTGGTGCATTTTTTGAATAATTCTCGTGTTAGCAAGCAAGGTAAAAAAGTGCATTCTTCGTTGGGGGTCCCCGACTTCGGCACTTTTTTACCAACGCGGACTGCCTCGCAGTCACCGCTTTCCGATAAGGGAACCCGTCACCCTTATCGCTGCTGAAATTTGAAAAATCAAATCTGCACCGCATACAATGAAATAACAAGAGGAGGAAAAACAACATGAGAAAGTATAAACAGGTCAAAGAGAAGAAAGTCACATACGACCTTGACGAATGGGAGGAGGTTGAGCACCGCGCGGAGAAATTGAAGCTGAAAACCGGAACGTATATTAAGCGCATTTCGGTGGACGGTAAGATCATCGCCTGCGACGTTGATACCCTGCTCAAATTGATAAACGAGATAAACGCGATAGGCCGCAACATCAATATGCTGACCCGCAAGGCATTGGAGATCAACAGTATCTATGCCGAGGATATGGAAAAGATACAGGAGGGCTTCGAGAGCTTATGCCGTACTGTAAACTCAAATCTGTTCATACCACAGTTCAGAATACTTTGAACTACATACTGAATCCGGAGAAAACCGATGAGCTGCTGTATGCGGACTCCATTAACTGTTTCACGGACGCTCCGTGCGCGTATGATAACATGAAAATGATTTATGAGCATTACAGCGGACGCAGCTTCACCGCACCCATGCCAAAAAATGGAAATTGCCCGATAAAGGCTATTCACCTCATTCAGTCGTTCTCGCCGGAGGACGGTGTAACTCCCGAACAGGTACATGAGATAGGAATGGAACTTGTGCGGGAGCTTTACGGCGATAAGGTGCAGGCAGTTGTGACGACACACGTTGACAAGGAACACATACATAATCATGTGTTAGTGTGTTCCTACACTACCGACGGCAGAAAGCTGTATAACACCATATCGGAGGTTAAACGCTTACGCGATCTGTCGGACTTCTTATGTGAGGTGCGTGGTATTCGTAATGTCATGGAAGAACGGCAGGGCAAGAGTTACAGCATATCCTATTCAGAGTGGCAGCATCGCAAGCGCGGCACTTCATGGAAAGCACACATTTCCGCTTACATCGACAGCCTAATACCGGTAGCAAAAAATCTCGAACACCTGTTGCAGATCATGGAAGCTCACGGCTACACAGTCAAGCGCGGAATGTACATCTCCGTGAGAGCACCAGACCAGAAGAGAGCGATCCGGCTGAAAACGCTGGGCGCGGACTACGCCGAAGATGCACTTGCAGAACGCATACAGGAGTACCTTGACGCACAGCCAAAGCCGAGAACTCTCAACGAGATATTTGAGCTGATACAACGGGAGTTCACGCGGGAAACGCGGAACATCTGTTTCGCCGCCGGTGTAAAAGATACGACAGAGCTTCTCTGCAAGCAGCTTGCCCTTATCAATAACGAGCATATTTCCAGTGTGGGCGAAGCCGAACAGCTTTTGGAAAATGCTCAAAAGCGTATCACGGAGCTTGAAACCGCAATAACGGATTTGAGCGCGGAAGCCCGGCACAAGCAGATAGTGGCTGCCGCCGCCGAGAGATATTTCGGCAAGCACAAGTTCAGGGAATACCCTAACGCCCAGCGAAAAAGCGACAAGCTGATACTTGCGCGGGCGGGTATAACCGCAATAACCGATGTTTCGGGATATGCTGATGATGTCGCCGCTGATAACGAACGGCTCGCGGAAATGCAAGCGGAGCTTGAAGAACAGAAAAAGCGTGAAGCTGTTCTTCGTGGAATTATCAGGACTTACGGTGACGGGGACGACTACATTACCAAACTCGTCAAGAGGACCCGTGAGAAGCTCGACGAGCAGGAACAGGCAAGGGTCAGGGAGCTTCAAGCCAAGATGTACACAGTCTATACGCCGAACGATCCCAGGAATTTCCATATATCGCGAGCGAATATAGACTATTACAAGCAGAGCTTCGAGCGGAGTCTGTTTGATGTTAGTGCTAATCCTGACGATGTAGTCGAAACGCTGACTACGATCAGGGACACCGATAATTTGTACGAGGGTGATGTTATTTGCTTAGACAACATCGGGTACTATCTGGATTACAACAAGATTTATCGTGTCGATGATTTTGTACAGTCCCGTGTCGAAATCGAGCGTCAGCGGCAGGAAGAACTCGCGCGTCAGGAGAAAGAGCGTATCGAAGCCGAGGAACGCCGGCGCCAAAAGGAAGAGCAGGAGCGTAAGAAGGCGGAAGAAAAACAGAATCAGCCATCTGCGCCCAAGAAAAAGAAGAAAAGCATTTAACAATGAAGTTTGGAGATGAAACAATAAGACCGGACGAGCCAAGATATATACGGCTTGCCGGTAAGGAATGGAGGCCTATTTGAGAAG
>JAFZOA010000320.1 GCA_017550775.1 Ruminiclostridium sp.
ACAGGAAGTCGCTGCTCTCACCGGGATGCTCGAGAAAGGTCGGGATACGGCAGACGGCACGGCTGTCGGCATAGGACCCGAAGCCCGCGCTTACGCTGTCGAACACGGGAATGCGGTAGATACCGTTGTCGATGAACTCGGCGTTGTTCGGCTCGGTCTTTCCGAGAATGAACAGAGCGTCGGTCTGTAACCCCTTTGCAAGCGAATCGAGCTTGTCAAGGGGGATATTTTTTATGCTTCCGGTCTCGTACCGCTGAAGTGTCGATTTGCTGATGCCGGTGCTGTCGGCGAGATCCTGGTACGAAAGCCCGAGCTCTTTACGCCGCCTTTTTATCCTGTCGGAAGTGTTGTTTTCCATAATTTCCTCCTTTGGCAGATAATGAGAATTATAGTCGAAAGAACTACTATAATAAGCGACATCATACTATTTTGTCGTTTGCTGTATAATACATTATATCACAAAAATCCCAAAAATGCAACAATAATTTTAAAAAAAGTAAAATGTTGCGGAAATGGGTTGACATTTGTAAAAAGATGTGGTATTATATACTTGTCCCAAATATGCAACGAAAATTGCAGGCCCCCCGTCCTGCAAAGATCGGAGGTTTATTGTACAAATGCATGAACTGCGGCTTTGAGGGTGAAAAGCCCGCTGCCGCATACGAAACGGACGGAAGCTTAAACGATGTTTGCGAGTGCTGTAAAAGCGAAAAAATACGCATAGCCTCGGAAGAATGCAGTGTGTGCGGGGCTGCAATATACAAAGGCGACAGTGCGTATGAAGCAGGTGATATGCTCATCTGTGAGAAATGCATCACAGCGGTGCTCGTATGAACGAGAGGAGAGGAGCAATGAACGTACGGAAATTACTTGAATCGCATAAGGAGATCGACGACAGGATAGGGCTCGGACTCGAAGAGATAGCCCAGCTTCGTTCGCTTGCGGAAAGGGTGACGCGATATATATCATTTGATGAGAGCCGCGGAAAAGGCGGTCATTCCGACCGCGTCGGTGATTACGCGGTAAAGATAGCGGAGCTCGAAATGAAGATAGACCGCGAGATAGACGAACTTGTCGCTCTTAAAGAAAAGATAATGAAGATCGCGGGATCTCTCGATACTGACCTTGAACGGGTCATAATAGAGCGTCGGTACATACTTCACGAAAGCAACGAGGCTGTTGCGGAGAAGCTCGGCTACAGTCCGCGGCACATAACGCGCATGCTCAGAAACGCGGTAGAAAAGCTCGAAAAGATGTATAACGACGAAGAAAAGATAGCATAAAAAAAGAACGGCATCTCATGCGGCGAAAGAACGTCGCCTGAGATGCCGTTTCTGTTATTCAGCCTTGATGCTGTCCTTGCCTGCGCCGCAGAGCGGACACTCAAAATCGTCGGGCAGGTCTTCAAACTTGGTGCCGGGAGCTATTCCGTTGTCCGGATCGCCCTTTTCCTCGTCGTACTCCCAGCCGCAGAGCTCGCATACATACTTCATAGGTGTGGTCTCCTTTCGTAGATATATATTATCACTTTTCCGTGATAATTCCGTATTTTCCGGGGCGTCGGTCTCTGAAGACTCCCCAGCTCAGTCTCATATCGAAATTCTCGTCAAGGTCGGTCTCCGCGGCGATGATCTTGTCTCCCTCACGACCGGCGTCTTCGACAATACCGCCGGTGCAGTCGGTGATGAATGACGAGCCGTAGAATGTAAGCGCGGACCTCTGACCGCCGTTTTCCTCAGAGGGCTCGACCGATTCCGTACCGAAGCGGTTCGCCGCTATAACGGGGATAAGGTTAGCCGCAGAGTGCCCCTGCATAGCGCGTCTCCAGTGCGGCATGCTGTCATTTC
>JAFZOA010000321.1 GCA_017550775.1 Ruminiclostridium sp.
CTATGATGAGCGCAGCGCCCGCACGAAGATCCGTCGCTTTTACGGGAGCCCCCGTGAGGTGATCGACGCCCTCTATGATAGCCATTTTTCCGTCCACCGAGATATCCGCGCCCATTCTTCTGAGCTCGTCGGCGTATCTGAACCGGTTGTCGAAAATGCCCTCATTTATGATGCTTGTCCCGTTGGCGAGCGTAAGGAGCGCCGCAAACTGAGGCTGCATATCGGTAGGGAAGCCGGGGTGCGGCATTGTCCTTACCATTGTATGTTCGTAGTTGCCCTGTCCGATCACGCGCACGCTGTCGTCGTATTCCATTACCACAACGCCTATTTTGCGAAGCTTTGAGGTTATCGGTTCAAGGTGCTTCGGGATAACGTTCTTGATGAGCGCGTCGCCCTTTGTTGCCGCGACCGCGATCATGAATGTACCCGCCTCGATCTGGTCGGGGATTATCGCGTACTCTGCTCCGTGAAGTCTGCTTACGCCCTTGATCTTGATGACATCGGTACCTGCGCCCATGATGTCCGCGCCCATGGAGTTGAGGAAGTTCGCGAGATCGACGATATGCGGCTCCTTCGCGGCATTCTCGATGATCGTCTGTCCTTCCGCCTTCACCGCCGCGAGCATTGCGTTAATGGTAGCTCCGACGGAGACCTTATCAAAGGGGATATGCGTTCCGTAGAGGGTGTCCGCTTCGATGTTGACCACGCCGTGCTCTATCGAGTACTTTGCTCCGAGGGAGCGGAAGCACTTCAGATGCTGATCCATAGGTCTGTCGCCGAGGTAGCAGCCGCCGGGCATGGGGACCTGAGCGTGACCGAACCGGTTGAGAAGGGTAGAGAGGAAGTAGTAGGACGCTCTCATGGACCTTGCGAGCTCATAGGGAACAGGCATATCCCTTATCGGACGGGGATCTATGCGGATCGTGTTCCGGTTGAGCATCTTCACGTCTGCTCCGAGCTCACGGAGTATACGCAGGTCGATAGTGACGTCGTTGATGCTTGGTACATTTTCAAGGATGCAGGGCTCATCGGCAAGGATAGTTGCGGGAATAATAGCAACAGCCGCATTCTTGGCTCCGCTTATTTCCACCTCACCGGTAAGTCTTTTTCCGCCGTTAATAATATATTTATCCAAAACAATAACCTCTTGATCGGTATTTTGTTTCCGGAGTATATGACCGGAAACAATGACCCCGACCGCGCCGCGGTATCGGGAGAGAATATCGGTTCAAATCCGTTCGAGCGTCAATTCCGTTATTGGCCGTTTTTTATGCTTCATACTGACGGCACAAATCAGTATACCATATTTTTCACAAAAAAGAAAGTACTTTTTCACAAAATCTACATTTTCAACAGATATTTTTAACAAACACAATATCACTTATACATGAAAAGTCCGGAAAATATCTGTATTTGCGGGAATTTCCTTCCACTGCGCAATATAGGCGAAAGCAGGGGAATGTACTTGTATTTGTGGATTATGCACAATAGGGCTATTCCTCTATCACTATGATCTCTTCCTCAGAGTCTGAGATTTCCGAGATCAAGACGGTGTTTTCGGTCTCATCGGTAAGCTCCGATATCACGGTCACAGCCTCGGCGGGTGCTTCCGCGCCATTCCCGACGGACCCGTCACCGGCTTCCGTGGTCGTATCTTCGGAGGAAGCGCCTTCCGCACCTTCTGCGGGAGCGGTGGTGTCCTCGGTGGATTCCGCCGTCGGCAGTGTCTCCGCGTTCACCTCGTCACCGGTATTCTTCTTCGCCTTTGCGGTCTTCTTGGTCTCCTCGGTAGTTTCCTCGGTTACCGCCGACTCGATGCGTATTATCTGGACGCGTTCGATTATCACGGGATCGAGGGGTTTTGAGGGCATACCGGCCTTGTCGTCGGACTTGTTGCCCGCGACCACCTCCACCGCGGATATCGCTTTGAGCACGTCGTAGCCGTCTATCACCTGACCCATGACCGTGCTTGTCCCGTCAAGGTCGTAGAGCCCGCCGACGCGCTTGTACTTCTCCTTGACTTCCTTCGGGATAGCCTTGAGCTTGTCAAGATAGTCCTGATACTTCTTCTTGTCCTCTTCAAGCAGACGGGAAGCGAAGGTCTCGTCGGAAAGCTGCTCGGTGAGCTTGTCTATTACCGCGTCGATGTCCTGGGGCTCATGGTTGTTGACGATATAGAACTGTGAGTAGCAGCCCTTCTTCGATGCCGCGAGACAAAGCGCGCCGTAGAAGTTGAACGTCACGTTGGTGGTCTCCACCGGGAGATAGAGCGAATCCGGAACGTTCCCGTCGCTTCCGTCGCCGTTCAGCGAGCCGCCCTGAATGACGTAGTTCGGTATTATCCTGTGTATAGTCGTGCCGTCGTAGTACCCGAGCTCGGCGTTCTCCGTGAAGCGCTCAACAGCGTTGGGAGCCGCCCCGGGAAACAGCTTCGCCGTGATCTTGCCGAAGTCCCGCACGGTTATCTCTGCGTAGACCTCGTTTGCGTTCTCCTCACGCTTCACCTCGCCGAGGTTGCCGGTTATCGGTTCCTCGCCGCAGGACGCGGCGGATACTATCATTACCGCGGTCAGCAGAAACGCCGCCGCTCTTTTCATGATCCTTAACATCTTTCCTGCACCGTCCTTGTAGTTATATCTCGGCATACCTCCTGTACGCCTTATCCGCGGTGATATTCACCTATGGTCACTTTGTTGATGTATATCGGGGTGGTGGGGAGCGAAAGCTCGCCGCTCACCTCGGTACTGCAGATGCTCTCTATCACGTCAAAGCCCTCATACACCTGTGCGAACACCGTGTACGCACCGCAGAAGTCGATGACGACGCCCTTTTCCGCGAAAGCGTCCACAAGCTCGTCCGGGAGAAGCTTCTCGTCGTTCTCATTCTTGAACTCCCGCAGGTCGGTGATCTGCTCGTCGGTGAGCTCGCGGTCGTTGAGCACGAAGAACCTGCTGTCGCCGCAGCCCGTGTAGCCGCTGAACGAGCATATCGCGCCCTTGAACGGCCACAGATTTACCGAGTATTCGTTTTGTATCGGCTGGCCGTCCGGAGTGCGCCCGGAGTTCCTGTTCTCGTCCGCGGCACCTGACATGAAGAGCGACTTGTCGAGTATGCAGTAGACTTCCTTGCCGTTGTAGAAGCCCTCATTCGCGCGGTCGATGAAGTTCTGCACCGTGTTCGGCGCGTATTCGGGGTACAGCACCGCTTTCAGGGTACCGAGTGTGGTCTCGATCTCTGCGGTCTTCTGTCCCTCGGCGGGCTCTTCGAGCTGCACCAGCTTCATCTGGCTGTAGTCATAGTCGTAGAGCGGGTTTCTGGTCATGCCTTCGGTGCTCCCGAAAAGCGAGCAGCCCGACAGCGACAGTACCGCCGCCGCCGCTATCCCCGCGGTAAGTTTCCGAAGTCCTCTCATGCCTTTCTTATCACCGTTCCCTGTCTTGTTTCCTCAACGATATATCCCATGTCGGTTATCTGCTTTCTCAGCTCGTCCGCAAGCGCGAAATCCTTCGCCTTGCGCGCGGCGGCTCTCTTTTCGGCAAGCTCGGCTACCTCTGCGGGGAGCTCGTCCTCCTTCTTTTCGGAAGCCTTCTCCGCAGCCGCGATAAGCCCGACGGACAGCACCGTGTCGATGTCGGCTATGGCTTTCAGCTTTGTGGCGTTGTCCGCGTCGGATTTGAGCACGTCATACACCGCCGTTACCGCCTGCGCGGTGTTAAGGTCGCCGTTCATGGCGTCCCTGAAGCCCTGTATGATCTCGCCGTACTTCTCCTCGTTCACAGCCCCGTTCCTGTCCGCGAGCAGGGGAGAGATGCGCGAAACGAGCTTCTTATACGCCTCCGCGGCGTTGTCAAGGTTCTCCCAGGAGAACGTGAGGTTCTTGCGGTAGTGGGACTGGAGGCAGAAGAAGCGGTAAACCAGCGGGTCGTATCCCTTCTCCTGGAGCAGCGACACGGTGAGGAACTCGCCCTTGGACTTGCTCATCTTGCCGTCGTCGGTGTTGAGGTGATGAACGTGGAACCAGTACTTGCACCACGGGTGTCCGAGGAAGGCTTCGCTCTGTGCGATCTCGTTGGTGTGGTGGGGGAACTGGTTGTCGATGCCGCCGCAGTGAAGGTCAAGGTACTCGCCGAGGTGCTTCATGCTGATGCAGGAGCACTCGATGTGCCAGCCGGGATAACCGACGCCCCAGGGGCTGTCCCACTTAAGGGCCTGATCTTCGAATTTGGATTTGGTGAACCAGAGCACGAAGTCCGCCTTGTTGCGCTTGTTGTCGTCGGCTTCCACTCCGTCGCGCACGCCGACAGCAAGGTCTTCCTCGCTGAAATCGTTGAAGATGTAGTACTTATCGAGCTTCGAGGTGTCGAAGTAGATGTTGCCGCCCGCCTCGTAAGCATACCCCTTTTCGATCAGGGCAGAGATCACCTTGATGAACTCGTCTATGCAGTGGGTCGCGGGCTCCACCACGTCGGGGGTTTTTATGTTGAGCTTTGCGCAGTCCGCAAAGAACGCGTCGGTGTAGAACTTCGCGATCTCCATGACGGTCTTGTGCTCGCGCTTCGCCCCTTTGAGCATCTTGTCGTCGCCGGTGTCGCCGTCGCTTGTGAGATGCCCCACGTCGGTGATGTTCATGACGCGGGTAACGTCGAAGCCGTCGAACCGCAGGTACTTTTCAAGCACGTCCTCCATGATGTAGGTACGGAGGTTGCCGATGTGGGCGAAGTGGTACACGGTGGGTCCGCAGGTGTACATCTTCACCTTTCCTTCGGTGTGGGGGACGAACTCCTCCTTCTTTCTTGTGGCGCTGTTGTAAATGTACATAACTTGTCTCCTGTCTCTACTTTACGAAATAATAGCAGAATATCATAAGGGCGAGGGATATGAACATTATCGCCCAGTTCCTTATTATCCTGCGTTTGAGCTTTTTTTCGGATTCCTCACGGTCGTATTTCTTCTTATACATTGTGGTTTCTCCTGTAAGCAAGGTAGCTTTCGAGTATCACCGCAGCCGCCGCCGCGTCTATCACCGCCTTGCGCTTTTTTCCGCGCCTGTTGAGCTCGTTCATGATCTCGTGCGCTGTGACTGTGGAGCTTCGTTCATCCC
>JAFZOA010000322.1 GCA_017550775.1 Ruminiclostridium sp.
CCGTCATGGGCGAGATAGTCGAGAAGATCGACATTACCGCCGTCCTGCACGGGATAGGCGTGAAAACCGTGGAGACCGTAGATCCGCTCGACCTGAAAACCGCCGTCGATACAGTAAAACGCGTTGCGGCTGAGCCCGGCGTGAAAGCTATCATCTTCCGCTCGCCTTGCGCAGTCATCATAAAGCCGAAAAAGCCCGCAATGATAGACGCAGAGAAATGCACGAACTGCAAACGCTGCATAAAGGCGCTCGGCTGTCCCGGCATCGTTTTACGCGACGGCCACGCTGCAATAGAAAACTCGCTCTGTACGGGCTGCGGGCTGTGCTCACAGGTCTGCGCGTTCGGAGCTATAAGCATGGGAGGTGACGGCAATGACTAACATTATGATCTGCGGAGTAGGCGGTCAGGGGATCGTCCTCACCTCAAAGCTCATCGCCGCCACCGCCGTTGCCCACGACGTACCCGTGATGAGCGCGGAGACTATCGGCATGGCGCAGAAGGGCGGGAGCGTGTTCAGCTTCCTGCGGCTCGGCGAGGGGATAAAGAGCCCGATGTTCCCCGAGGGAAGCGCGGATATACTGATCGGCTTTGAGCCCGCCGAGGCTGTGCGTATGTTCCCCTACCTGAAAAAGGGCGGTACCGCGATAGTGAACACCCACCCGATCATGCCGGTAACTGCGGCGCTCACCGGGTCGGACTACGACGGCGCGGATATGCTCGGCTATATCGGACGCAACGCGGCGAAGTCGGAATTCGTGGACGGCGACAAGGCGATATCGGAGATAAGCTCGCCGAAGGTGCTTAACATGGTGATGCTCGGCGCGGCGGTAAGGAGCGGGCTTCTCCCGTTCACGCTTGAAGAGATAGAGAGCACCATGAAAGCGACTGTAAAGCCTCAGTTTGCGGAGCTGAACTCGAAGGCGCTCAGGTACACGGGGGAATGACAATGGACTACAGGAAAGCGAAAAAGAACGACATTGAGGTGCTTATCGAGCTGCGCAAGAAGATGCTGCGCGAGGTGAACAAGCTTGACGACGGGTATGAGTTCTCCGCCGGGCTTCTCGAAAACAGCAGACAATACTTTCTCGAAGGAGACCAGACGACGGTGCTCGCCTTCGACGGCGACAAAGCGGTTGCCTGCGCGAGTATTTCGTACATCGGCATCATGCCGACATTCTCACACCCAACGGGAAAACGTGCGCACATCATGAATGTCTGGACCGACCCGGCTTACCGCGGACGGGGAAACGCCCGCAAGCTCGTGAACCGGCTCATAGCCGAAGCGAAGGAGCGCGGCGTTACGGAGATCGGGCTTGACGCTACCGATGCGGGAAGACCGCTGTATGAATCTCTGGGCTTCAAAGGCTCGGTGGAGTATATGGTGCTGAATACCGGGAAACAGGAATAGACTTGAAGCTCTTAACGATAAAATACAGGAATTGATTGAAAGGACGTAAACATATGCAGATCACCGAAAAACAGCTTGAACAGGTAAACAGCCGTATCAGGGCACTCGTCAGCGCGGGGAGCTTCTACGGTAAGAAACTTAAGGACGCGGGTATCACCGAGGTGAAGTCGGCGGAGGACTTCTTAAAGCTCCCGTTCTCGGAGAAAAAGGATCTCCGCGACGCGTACCCCCTCGGACTCATGACCGCGCCCGAGGAACAGATAGTGCGTATTCATTCCTCGTCCGGCACCACCGGCACCCCTGTCATAATCCCCTACACCGCGAAGGACGTTGACGACTGGGCGACCATGTTCGCGCGCTGCTACGAATTCGCGGGGATAACCAACAAGGATCGCATACAGATCACCCCCGGCTACGGTCTCTGGACGGCGGGCATCGGCTTTCAGGCGGGCTGTGAGAAGCTCGGAGCAATGGCCGTCCCCATGGGTCCCGGCAACACCGACAAGCAGATAGAAATGATGATCGCGCTCGAAACTACAGTCATCTGCGCCACATCGTCCTACGC
>JAFZOA010000323.1 GCA_017550775.1 Ruminiclostridium sp.
GATACACAAAGCATACAAACCGCGGTGAATTGTCTCCCTGCCGGCGGAAGGCTGTATTTCCCGGAGGGTGTGTACTACACCGCCCCGATAAGCCTCAAAAGCCACATAACGATCGAGCTCGCAGAGAACGCGGTGCTGCTCGGACACACGGATCAGTCCCGCTACCCGCTTATCCCCGGAGAGCTTGCCGATCTCGTCACCGGCGAGTCCGTACACTTCGGAACATGGGAGGGCAACGCCGTACTCATGCATCAGGCGCTTCTGTCCGCTGAGTATGCCGAGGATATCAGGATTGTCGGCCGGGGAACGGTGGACGGCAACGCGCAGAACGGCGGCTGGTGGGAGAACGTGAAGGAGCGTAAGATACCCCGCCCGCGGCTTGTCTTCTTCAACCGCTGCAAGGACATTACCCTTCACGGCATCACCGCGCAGAACGCCGCTTCGTGGCAGCTTCACCCCTACTTCTCGGAGGGTATCGACTTCCTCGATCTCGCCGTGAACGCCCCGAAGGACAGCCCCAATACCGACGCGCTCGACCCCGAGGCGTGCGACAAGGTAAACATTATCGGCTGCCGGTTCAGCGTCGGCGACGACTGTATCGCGATCAAGTCCGGCAAGATAGAGATCGGGCGCAAGTATAAACGCCCCGCGAGCCGCCACACGATACGAAACTGCGTTATGAGGTTCGGACACGGAGCCATAACGCTCGGCAGCGAAATGGCGGGCGGTGTCAAAGACCTCACCGTTGAGCGGTGTCTCTTCGAGCACACCGACCGCGGTATCCGCATCAAGACCCGCCGCGGCAGAGGCAAGGACGCGGTGATCGACGGGGTGCTGTTCGAGAACGTGAAAATGGACGGCGTGCTTACCCCGATAGTCATCAATATGTGGTACAACTGCTGCGACCCCGACAGGTACTCTGAGTACAACACCACCCGCGAAAAGCTTCCCGTGGACGACAGAACGCCGTATCTCGGCAGATTCGAGTTCCGCGACATGGAGTGCCTTAACTGTCACGTTGCCGCGTGCTACTGCGACGGGCTTCCCGAAATGCCTATCGACGAGATAACGCTGGATAACATAGACTTCACATACGACCCTGCCGCAAAGCCCGGCTACCCTTCGATGAAGAACAACAACGTGCAGCTCTGCAGGGCGGGTATGTACTTCGACAACATAAGAAAGCTCACGGTCAGGAATGTCCGTGTTGACGGCTGCGACGGCGACGAGCTTATGACACACAATGTCGGCGAGCTCATAAGGGAGTAAAGATGTACAAGGATATTGAAAACTATATTGACAGGCTCATTGAAGGTTCGACACCCGATAAGCCGCTCTGGAATATCGAGAGTATACGTCAGGGCAAGCCCGCGAAGTGGAACTACATCGACGGCTGCATGATAACCGCGCTGCTGAGTGCGGCGGAGATCACCGGCGAGCGCAGATACGCGGATTTCGCCGAGAGCTTCATCGACTGGTATGTAAGCGAGGACGGCTCGATACGCGGCTATAATATGGAAGCCTACAATCTCGACGACGTGAACGAGGGCAGAGTGCTGTTCGACCTCTACAAGTCCACCGGGAAAGAGAAATACCGCAAGGCGATCGAAATACTGCGCGAGCAGCTCGCAAAGCAGCCCCGCACCGACACCGGGAACTTCTGGCACAAGAAGATCTATCCGCATCAGGTGTGGCTTGACGGACTCTACATGGCGCAGGTGTTCTATGTCAGGTATCAGCGCGGGTTCGGCGGCGGCGACTACTCCGACACCATGTCCCAGATACGCAATGTGCGCCGGTATATGTTCGACGAGAACAAGCGGCTGCTGTATCACGGGTTCGACTGCTCAAGAACGGTATTCTGGGCGGATAAGGAGACCGGGCTCTCTAAGAACTTCTGGCTGCGCTCTATCGGCTGGTTCACGGTGGCGCTGGCGGATCTTGCAGACTATATCGACAGCGAGCCCGAACGCGCGGAGATCTGCACGATCTTCCGCGAGGTGATAGACGGTGTCGCACAGTATGCCGACCCGCAGACCGGTATGTTCTGGCAGGTGGTTGACCGCGGCGGGAGCGAGGGAAACTACCTCGAAACCAGCGGCAGCAGCATGATAGCCTACGCGATGATGAAGGGTGCCCGGCTCGGCGTTCTCGACAGGAAATACGCTGCGCTCGGAAGAAAGACCTTCGACGGGATATGCGAAAAATACCTGAAAATAAACGAGGCGGGAGAGCTTAACCTCGGCGGGATATGCCTTGTGGCGGGTCTCGGCCCCGAGGATAACAAGCGGCGCGACGGAAGCTATGAGTACTACATCTCGGAGCCGGTGGTGGAGAACGACGCAAAGGGCGTTGCACCCTTCGTGCTGTGCTACACCGAGGTAAAGAGGATACTCGCGGAACAACAAGGATGACAAACCGAATACTGCGAAAGGCTCTGAAATGAAAACGATCAAAATTGCATACATAGGCGGCGGCTCGAAGATGTGGGCGAGGGTGTTCATGAACGACCTCGCTCTCGCGGAGGGTCTGGAGGGCGAGATAGCGCTGTACGATATCGACGTTCCCGCCGCTCAGTCAAATAAGCGTATCGGTGAGCGCATAAACGCCGACCCCGTTACCGTTTCCCGTTGGGATTACAAGGTTTATGAGCATATCGGCGAAGCGCTCGACGGCGCGGATTTCGTGGTCTGCTCCATTCTCCCCGGAACCTTCGACGAAATGGAAGCCGACGTTCATCTTCCCGAAAAGTACGGGATATACCAGTCCGTCGGTGATACCGTGGGCCCCGGAGGAGTGCTCCGCGCAATGCGCACGGTGCCGATCTATGAGGGCTTCGCGCGGGAGATAAAGGAGCACTGTCCCGACGCGTGGGTGCTGAACCTTACCAATCCGATGACCGCCTGCACAAAGACGCTGTACGACGTGTTCCCGGAGATAAAGGCTTTCGGCTGCTGTCACGAGGTGTTCCACGCACAGGAGTTCCTGTGCTGCGCTGCGCACGAGATACTCGGAGTTCCGCGACCGAAGCGGCAGGAAATAGTCTCCGATGCCTGCGGGATAAACCACTTCACATGGATAACCGAAGCAAATTACAACGGCGTCGATATGCTTGAGATACTGCCGGAGTTCACAGACAGGTTTTATGAGACCGGTTACTGCGAGCGCGAAGGCGTTTCTCCCGACGGATTTCACGACGATCCGTTCTTATACGGAAACAAGGTAAAAATGGACTTATTCAGACGGTTCGGAGTTCTCGCGGCTGCCGGTGACAGACACCTCGCGGAATTCATGAACAGGTCGTGGTATATAAAAGACAAGGCGGACGCGGA
>JAFZOA010000324.1 GCA_017550775.1 Ruminiclostridium sp.
CGGTGAAGTTCGCCTTGCCGCAGTTCGGGCATTTGATCTCCTTGTCGCGGAGATAGTTCAGCATCTGCTCGTTCGTCCAGCCGGCAACATTGGTGCCGTCGAAGTCCTCGATGAGGTTGTCCGCGCGGTGACGGGTCTTACATTCCTTACAGTCCATGAGCGGGTCTGAGAAGCCGCCGATATGACCGGAAGCCACCCATGTCTGGGGGTTCATGAGTATCGCGCTGTCGAGCCCGACGTTGTACTTGTTTTCCTGTACGAACTTCTTTGTCCATGCGCGCTTGATGTTGTTCTTGAGCTCTACGCCGAGAGGACCGTAGTCCCATGTGTTTGCGAGTCCGCCGTAGATCTCGCTTCCGGGGTAGATGAAGCCGCGTCCCTTACAGAGCGCGACGAGCTTGTCCATAGTTTTTTCTGTATTCAGCATTGTCTGTACTGTCCTTCCTTTGAATTTTCCCTATTATACCATATCCGGTGGGAATTGTCAAGCCGCGCGGCGGCTGTGTTCTGCGGAACAAAAATGTACCCTTCCGCACACTGCGGGAGGGTACACACGTTATTGCGATACAGAACTTACTTGAGTTCGATCTTAGCGCCAGCCTCTTCGAGCTTAGCCTTGATCTCTTCAGCCTCAGCCTTTGCAACGCCTTCCTTAAGGGTCTTAGGAGCAGCCTCAACGAGCTCCTTAGCTTCCTTAAGACCGAGTCCGCAGATATCCTTGACAGCCTTGATAACGCCCATCTTGCTGTCGCCGAAGGAAGCAAGAACTACGTCAAACTCTGTCTTCTCCTCAGCTGCTGCTGCGCCTGCGCCTGCTGCGGGGCCTGCTGCTACCATTGCTGCTGCGGATACGCCGAATTCTTCCTCAAGTGCCTTTACTAAGTCGTTAAGTTCGAGAACTGTGAGTTCCTTAACGTCTTCTACGATCTTTAAAACTTTCTCTGAAGCCATTTTAATTTTCCTCCTGTAAAAATGTTGTTTTCAAAAAATTGGTGTCATGCGGCTAAGCTGCGATCAGGCAGCGCCTTCTTCTTCCTTCTTCTTTGCGATCTCGCTTGCTGCGATCGCGAGTCTCTGCATGGGAGACTGGAGCATGAACAGAAGCTTGGAGATAAGTACTTCCTTGCTCGGAAGCTTTGCGTACTCCTCTACCTCCTGAACGGAGATAGCTTCCTTGCCTATGAAGCCTATCTTGATGTTGAAGCGTGCGTCGCCGCAGTCCTGAGCCTGCTTGTACAGGATCTTCGGAGCGGAGATGATGTCGCTTTCATGCAGTGCGAGTGCGGTGGTACCTTCGAGATGCTCCTCGATACCGGTGATACCTGCTTTCTCTGCCGCTCTTCTGAGGAGAGTGTTCTTGACTACGAAGTAATCAACTCCCGCTTCTCTGAGAGCCTTACGGAGAGCGGTATCTTCCGCAACGGTGATGCCTCTGTAATCAACGAGTACACCGCCTGCCGCGTTTTCGAGCTTCTTTGTGAGCTCGTCAACATACTGCTGCTTCTGGGCAATGATCTTTTCACTTGCCATAAGGTGTTTTTCCTCCTTTTCGATTATTGCTGTCAAAAAGCACGGGGGAAATATAAAGCCCCGCTCACAAGACATGAACGGGGATAACATCGTAACGATCTCCCATTCCTCGGCAGGCGGTCTCCCGTTAGCACGGCGGTAAACCACCGCCCGTGACCTGCTGTCTTTAGAACAGCGAAACTATTATATCACACTCGGCAACATTTGTCAACCCTTTTTTTATTTTTTTCTCCGCGGTAATTCCGGGGGAGTAAAAAAAGCGGTGCAAAGCGTATTCTTCCTCCGCCGGAGACGGGGGAAGAATACAAATTTGTGTTGCTTAAGGAAACGATGATTAATGATTGTGCGTTGATCGCATTGGCAGATCGTACAAATTCTCCGCGGGCTTGCCGGCGCAAGTCAAGGGAAATTTGTGCAGGATGACGGCTAAAGATGCAATACAAGCGACGTGCAGGGTTAAATCAGCGGTTCCTTAAAGCTTTACCGTTATGGTAAGGCTCTTCCCGTCCCTGCTCACCGCGTCTATCCGCCCACCGTGGGCGTTTGCCACCGACTGTGCCATGGAAAGCCCAATGCCGTACCCCGGGGTCTCGCTGCTGTGGGACGAGTCGCCGCGCCTGAACCTGTCGAAGAACTCCGGGTGAGCGCCCGGGTCGATGCCCTCGGCGGTGTTCTCCGACGTGAGGGTGATATGCCGACCCTTGCGCGACAGCGTGAACAGGACGCTTCCGTCCTCGGGTGTGTACTTCACGGCATTGTCCGCAAGTATCGAGCAAAGCTTTGCAATAAGGCTCTTGTCGCCCTTGAACATGATATCCGGCTGAATGTCTGTCCGGAATTCTATGCCTTTCTGCTCCGCCATGATCGAGAACGGGTCAAGTATCTCGGTCACCGTTTCCGAAAGCAGAAATTCCTCGGTGTTGAGCTGTGCACCGCCCTCGTCCATTCTCGCGAGCGTTACGAGCTCCTTTGTGAGCGTCGAAAGGCGTTCCGTCTGCGAGGTGATCCCCTTTGTCCACTTGCTCTCGCCCTGCTCCATTTCAATGACCTCGGTGCAGGAGTTTATGACGGCGAGAGGGGTCTTGAGCTCATGCCCGGCGTTGGTGATGAAGCGCTTCTGCTTCTCGTAGCTCTCGGCAATAGGCTTTACCACGAACCCGGAGAATATGAACACCAGAACAAAGATAGCCGCCGTCGTCCCGAGCGACACGAGCAGGCTTATCCACATGAACTCCCTGACCGAGTTCAGTGAACGGGTGCGGTCAACGAAAATGAACAGGTTATCGTCCTTGCTTCTTCTTATAATGTATTTGTAGTCCCCGTCGTAGCCGGTCTCCGTGTTCCCCGAAAGCAGCTTCCTTGCCATTTCGAGCGCGTCGTCCGCCGTGACTGCGGCTATCTTGCCCGTATCTATGGTCACCGGCTCGCCGCTGTCTTTGAGCACAACTGTGAAGTAGCGGGTCTCATACGGCGTCTCTGCGGTCATTCTGGAGCGCCTGCCGGGATCCTGCCGCATATTGTTTTCCGGCGTTTTTGGCGGATTTCCGCTCTGCGATGAGCCGGACGAGCCGCTGTCGTCCGGCTTCGCGGGCGGCTCGCTGCTGTTGTCCGGCTTC
>JAFZOA010000325.1 GCA_017550775.1 Ruminiclostridium sp.
CTCCCGCCGGTTATCTTCATGTGGACAAGGCGGGTGTTACCGTCGGAGGATATCTTATACACCCGCGCTCCGAATTTATCGGAGCGTTCGGGTTCTTCCGTGTAATGCACGAGCAGGTCGGCAAGGCGGTCTATCCCCTGCAATTTCAGCGCGGAGCCGGATATACACGGGAAAACGTCCCTGTTCATAACAGCTTTCGCAAGAGAACGTTCGCTTGTCCCGCCGTTTTCGAGGTACTCGTCCATGAGGTATTCCGCGCAGAGCGCCGCAGCCTCGTCTATGGCGGCTTTGTCCGCCGAGAAGTCAATGACCGCGCCGCTTAGCCGCTTTGAAAGCTCGGCGATGTGCTCCGACAGCGGTATATGGGAAATATCGGCCTTGTTCACAAATATGAAAACAGGAACATTGTACCGCTTTAACAGCTCCCAGAGCGTAACTGTGTGGCTCTGAACCCCGTCCGTCCCGCTTATGACGAGTATCGCCGCGTCCAGCACGGAGAACGTACGCTCGGTCTCGGCGGAGAAGTCCGCGTGACCGGGGGTGTCAAGGAGCGTAAACCGGGCGTCGCCGAGCTCCATTACCGCCTGCTTCGAGAACACGGTGATACCGCGGCTTTTCTCTATGGAGTGTGTGTCGAGGAACGCGTCCCCGTGGTCAACGCGCCCGAGCTTACGGATATTACCGCTTGTATAAAGCAGAGCCTCGGCGAGAGTGGTCTTGCCGGAGTCCACATGGGCGGTCATTCCGATAACGAGCCGCTTCATGCCTGACCGCCGATGCTCTCCGCCTCACGGTAAGCGCGGTCATACAGCATATCCTGCGCGGACACGGGAATGTCCTTGCCGGGGAAACGGCGTCTGTAACTTCCGTCGGGGAGCATATCCCGCGCCTGTACATTGTCGGTCTTAAGCAGCTCGAAGATGCCCTCAAGCCGCGTTTTCAGGCTCTCCGAATACACCGGGAGAGCGACCTCGACACGCCGCAACGTGTTCCGGGTCATCCAGTCGGCACTGGATATGTAATAGACCGCGTCTGCTCCGTCGCCGAAAATGTAGATACGGGAGTGTTCGAGGTAGCGGCCGACAATGCTGATAACGCTGATGTTGTCGGAAAAGCCCTCTACTCCGGGGCGCAGACAACATATCCCGCGTATCACCATTTCTATCCGCACACCGGCGCGGCTCGCCTCGATAAGCTTATCCATGAGCACCTTGTCGGTAAGGCTGTTGAGCTTCAGGCGGATATGGCCGGTGCCGCCGTGCTTCTGCTTCACGATCTCGCGGTCGATGAGATCGATGAGCTTGTTCTGGAGACAGTGCGGCGCGACCATGAGGCGCTGCATATGATCCACGGTCTCGCCGAGGGTGAGCGCCTGGAACACGGCGGAGGCCTCATGCCCGATATCCGGGTCTGCGGTCATGACGGAAAGGTCGGTGTAAAGGCGGCTTGTCTTCTCATTGTAGTTGCCTGTGCCGACCTGAGTGATGTACTTGATCTCGTCGCCCTTCCTGCGCAGGATAAGACAGAGCTTGCTGTGCACCTTCATGCCGTCGATGCCGTAGATGACGTGACAGCCGGCGCGCTCCAGACGGCGGCTCCACTCGATATTGTTTTCTTCGTCGAAGCGGGCTTTGAGCTCCACCAGCACATCCACCTGCTTGCCGTTCTCGGCGGCTTCCACAAGGCTCTCAACAACCTTGCTGTCACTCGCGAGGCGGTAAAGCGTCATCTTTATGGATATGACGCTCGGGTCGTGAGCCGCTTCGCTCAGCATGAGCAGGAACGGGCGTATGCTCTGGTAGGGGTAGTGCAGCATCTTGTCGCTTTCCTCGATCTGGTCGAGTATCGGCCTCATTTCGTCTATCTCGGGGCTCTTCTTGGGGTGGCGGGGGGCGTAGAACAGCTCTGAGCGGCTCCTGAGCTGGTCGCAGATCTTCGAGAAGAAGGAAACGTCGAGGGGGGTGTCATACATGAACACCATGCTGCTATCAAGGCGGATATGGTCGCAGAGCTTTTTCACGGTCTCGTGCTCGATGTCGCCGGTGACCTCAATTCTCACGGGACACAGCTTCTTGCGCAATTTAACCACCTCCGCCATGTGGTCGCGGTAGTTGAGATCCTCGTCGTAGATGCTGTCCGCGTCGATGTCGGCATTGCGGGTGATGCGCGCGAGAGCCGAGTATTTCAGCTTGTACCCGCTGAACACCAGCGGAAGATAGTGCAGGATAAGCTCCTCGGCGAGCACAAAGCAGCCTTTGCGCTCCGGAATTGGGATAAGGCGCGGAAATACCTGACTTCCGCACTGAACTATACCGATCTTGGTCTTTTCTCCCTTGTTCTTGTCGTTCTTCTCGCCCTTTTCGCCCTTGCCGCCTTTCGCGGAGAGGGTGGCTATCGCGTATATCTCACGGTTCTGGAGAAACGGGAAGGACTGCTTCTTCCCTACCACGAAGGTCGAAAGAAGCGGCATGAAGTCGTTCTTGAACAGCGTCCGAAGGTACTTCTCGGACTTGTCGCTCAGGTCGCCAAAGTCGATGAGGGTTATCCCCTGGTCTTCGAGCTTGGCAAGTAGTGCGCGGTACGCCTCGTCACGCCTTTTGCAAAGCTCACGGGTCTTCTCCGCGGCGGCGCGTATCTGCTCCTCCGGGGTCATCTTGGTCTTGTTGTCGCGGCTCTCGCTGTCGAGAAGCATCTGGTCGTGAAGGCTTCCTATCCGCACCATGAAGAACTCGTCAAGATTGCTCTGGAATATAGACAGGAATGTGAGTCTTTCGCAAAGCGGCAGACGCTCGTCCTCCGCCTCCTCAAGAACTCGCTCGTTAAATCTGAGCCAGGAAAGCTCTCTGTTTTCAAAGCATAATTTTTCCATATAACACCTCTCGGGATTTAGTTTACAGGTTACAGTGTACAGTTTACAGTTGTTTCGAGGGGAAATCAGTCCTACCATTGGTCATAAGCGATAATTGACAGTTTGACCGAACACTCTGTACTCTGTTTACCTGTAACCTGCACACTGAACAACTGTACACTGTAACCTGTAATCTGAATAACTGTACACTATTAATTTTATATCTTCGCGGGCTGTTTGTCAAGAAGTTTCTTCTCATTTGACAGCAGAACCGGAGCAGGCTATATATGTGCATATTGCACAAAATATTTTGTCAGCTCGTGCGTTATATTGACTTTTATGAAAAAATATAGTATAATGTCGGTAATAATGCAATGAAAGGCGGGGAGAGTATGTACTTATCGGGCGTGATCACCTTCGATATCTGTGCGTTTACCATATTCTCCTTCGTGCTGGTCGCCTGCTTTTTCAGGAGAATGACCCACGGCAAGACCAACCGCATTTTCATCGTCCTTACCTCGGTATGCCTGCTGGACTGCGTTTTCGACATCGCAGCGATCATCGCGGATTCGCTTGCCGACCCCTCACTCGGGACGTTACAGTTCACGATGCATTCGCTTTATCTCTTCTTCCACAACATCATCACACCCCTCTACCTTCTCTACGCAGTCGCGCAGACCGATACCTTCCACCTCTTCGGAAAGAACCGTGTCGAGACCTGCTTCTTCTGGATCCCGACGGGCGCACTCGCTATCGCCTTCATCGTCAACTGCTTTACCGGAATGATCTTCACCATAGAGGACGGGGTGTATCACCGCCAGCCCTTCATAAACGTGCTGTACATAATCGCGGGGATATTCGCACTTTCCTGCGTGGGATACCTGCTGCTATACAGACACCTGTTCACCAAAACAAAGCTTATCGCACTGTTAAGCTCGTTCCCGCTGCTTTCCGTCGCGGTGTGCATTCAGTATCTTGACCGGGCGCTCAGAATTGAGATGTTCGCGCTTTCTCTCGGACTTTTGTTCATATCAACGTTCATACAGCGCCCCGAAGCCTACATCGACTTCAACACCGGCGTGTACAAGTTCAACGCCTACGCCCACGACATGAAGCAGAGCTTCTCCAACAGCAAGCCGGTCGATGTGATAATGGTGAATATCGCGAACTTCTTGCAGATACAGGAGATACTTAGCTACGACTCCACCAACGACCTGCTGCGGCTCGTCGCGAACCGGCTCGTGTCTATCGTGAAGCAGTCCAAGACCGATTCGGACATCTACTACCTCGACAAGGGGAGATTCCGCATCGTGGTCAACTACAACGATCACCACAAGACCGAATACACCGCAGAGACCATAAATGCCGCCCTGAAGCCGAAAATGCCGCTCAACGGAATGGAGCTCAACCTCGTGGCTTACGTCTGCGTGGCACGCTGTCCGGAAGAGATAGACAACTTCAACACGCTTATCGAGTTCGGAAAGGACCTGTCTACCAAGTTCCCGTTTTCGGGAAAGCTGCTACACGCGGGCGAGCTGCTTGACAAGAGCCGCTACAACCTCATGGGCGAGCTTGAAAAGATACTCTCCGACGCTGTCCTCAACAAGAAGTTCGAGGTGTATTATCAGCCTATCTTCAACATCGCGGAGGGGCGTTTCCGCTCGGCGGAGGCTCTTGTCCGCCTGTACGACGACAAATACGGTTTCATCTCGCCGGAGCTGTTCATTCCGGTCTCCGAAAAGACGGGCGATATCCACAAGATCGGTATGTTCGTGTTCGAGGAGGTTTGCCGCTTCATCGCGAGCGACGACTTCAAGCGCCTCGGGCTCAACTACATCGAGGTGAACCTCTCTATCGTACAGTGTATGCAGGGCGGCCTTGCGGGCGACCTTCTCTCGGTAATGAAAAAGTACGGCGTGTCGCCGGAGCAGATAAACTTAGAGATCACCGAGTCAGCCGACTCCAACACCCAGAACATCATCGCCGAGAATATGTCTTCCCTGCTGAACGCAGGCATCACGTTCTCGCTGGATGATTTCGGAACGGGGTATTCCAATATGCAGAGAATGGCGTCGCTGCCGCTGAAAATAGTGAAGCTCGACAAGACCTTCACCAACTTCGACTCGAACCCGCGGCTCATGGCAGTACTCCAGAACATCATCAAGATGCTCAAAGACATGGATATGGAGATCGTCGTGGAGGGCGTGGAGTCGCAGGAGCTTGTTGACAGGTTCTCGACTCTCAAATGCGAGTACATACAGGGTTATTTCTATTCCCGCCCGCTCCCGAAGGATCAGTTCATCATCTTCATCGAAAATTCTATCCCGAAGCCTGAGCCCGTATATTCTCTCGCCTGAACGGATGTTACATCAGTTAAGATAAAACGTTGT
Source organism: Ruminiclostridium sp. (assembly GCA_017550775.1). The sequence continues at coordinate 5,239 of JAFZOA010000325.1, forward strand.
TTCAGAAGCACTGTCATATTGCGTGACGGTGCTTTTTGTTTGACTGTTTGTGTTGACAAATTCAATAAATTATGGTATAATAATTCAGTAATTATTGGCTGTATCGCATACAAGCCAGCATTTCATTCAGTAATAAGAATAATATGCCGAAAGGATGAACAGCATGGGTCTTTTTAAGAAGAAAAACAATGACATCCCGTCCCCCGCCGAGGAAAAGAAGGAGCGGGACGAGACCGCCGAAATACGAAGAGAGATCGAACACTTCATATCCAAAATGGACGAGATCAACTTTGACAAGATCTACAAGAAAACCAACTTTGCCGTTATCCCCGAGTCAGAGCTTACTACCGTTTATTTCCCGAGAATAGCAAAGCTTCGCGAGGAAGCGCATAACCTCAGCGCTTCCACCGTTGAATCTCTCGGCACAAGGGATATCATCGACAATATGATAAAGCTCGCGGAGATACTTAACATCGCGCTCGCCGCAAGCTATAAAAGACCCGCCGATATCAGCATTGTGGGCATCAAGTACTGC
>JAFZOA010000326.1 GCA_017550775.1 Ruminiclostridium sp.
ATACAGCGTAAACATATCCTTGTCGATCTCCGGAGGCGGTTCCAGCTCATCGGTCGAAGCCGAATTGTCGTCGGAGGTTTCTGCCGTCATTGCCTGTGAGGTCGTCTCGCTTACTACCTTGCCGCTAAACGTTGTTGTCGTGTCAGAGGCAGTAGTCTCCGATACTGTAGTTTCCGCGGCAGCAGTTTTCGACACAGTCGTTTCTTCTGTGTCTGTGGTCGTTGTAGTTATTTCCTCGGTATGGGATATTGTCGCCGAAGTAGTAATATCAGCCGTCGTCTCACTCGATTCCAAAGCCTTGTTTTCTGTACATCCCGACAACAGAATTGCCGCACATATTGCCAATGACGTTAATGTTTGTATGTGTTTCATGATTTTCTCCTAGTCGTTCTTTATGCTGGCTGTTATCGATCAGCATAATTCTTCTGTTTTGTCTATATCATCCAACCCGAGCCAAATAACTATGTATTATCGCGTTCACCAAAATCCACACCGAAAACCACTACCGCGACACCCTGCATATTCGGCTCACCGTCGAACACCATCAGCGTTTCATCAAAATTCGCAGAATCTTGATAATCCTTATACGAGGGGTCGCCGGGATCATAATAGAAATCATACGGTATCGCGTCTTCGGTGCATACGCTGATACGAGTCACTTCCGCATCTATCAGCTTCGACACATCAAACGCTGTCATCTTAAAAATGCTTCCCGAAGCATGAGCCTTTGCATCTTTTCGTCTGTCATATTGTTCTCCCGGAGCAATATTTTCCTCTCTACCTTATATACAACAAAAGCACTCGGAAAGTAACACTTATTCCGAAAATTTTTTGGTATTACCACGAGTTTCAGCTTCTTACAAACAATCGTTCTCACGAAACCTGTTTAAAAGTCTGCGCGAGAACGAATATGTGGGTACCTCAAAAAAACGCTTTGAAAAGAGAAAATGAGATAATTGTGTCAAATGCAAGGAAAGGCTCCGAAGGCTTGCTGGCGCAAGTCGAGGAGACTTGACGAAGTAGTTGGCACAAGTAGCTCTTTTTCTCTCAGATGGGTTTTTAGAGGTTCCCATATATTAACGACCTTTTTTAAAGCGGTCTATCAGACTTTTGGCAACAAAATGAAAATCCGCTAAATGTTCACCGGCACCTGTATTTCCGTTCTTTTCAGCCTGTTTGAACCACATTTTAGCAGTCTTCATATCCCTCGGGACACCGTATCCGTACTCATACATACAACCGAGATAATACTGTCCGGTCGCATTGCCCCTGTCTGCTGATTTTCTTATCAGTTCGCAAGCCTTTTCAATATTCTGCTCGACACCATCTCCGAAAAGGTAAAGCCCTCCGAGATTTCCTTGTGCGTTCGCATCTCCAAGCTCGGCTGCTTTGGCGTACCACCGAGCGGCTTCCGTTAGGTCACGCTCCACATAGATACCGATACCATACATATATCCAAGCTTTTCCATAGCGCCTGAGTGTCCTTTTTCAGCCGCTTTTTTAAACAGTTCCAGCGCCTTAGCATCATCACGTTTCACATAAAGCCCGTCAAAGTACATTGACGCGAGATGAAACATTGCAGTTTCGTTACCCTTATCGGCAGCCTGACGGAAGTATTCAAACGCTTTCCCGAGATCCTTTTTTACGCCCTTTCCGTCACGGTACAGCAATCCGAGGTTTGATACCGAAGCGGGATAGCCTTGTCCGGCTGCAAGTGAATACAGTTCAAACGCCTTTCCATAGTCCTTTTCGACACCGTGACCGCATAAATACAAATTACCCAGTCCGTTCTGACCCGCCGGGTCTCCCTGTGCAGCAGACTTTTTATACCATATTCTCGCATTATCGTAGTCTCGCTCAACTCCCTTGCTCATTCGGTAAGCATCGCCCACCTTGGCCTGTGCAGTCGCGTATCCAAGCTCCGCAGCCTTCAGATACCATTCAAAGGAGCTTTCAAGGGACTTCTCAAATATCTTTCCGGAAGCGTACATCTCGCCCAGCCGTTCGTACATTTCCACACAACCGCCGTTTGCGGCCTTTATGTATAGTTCTCCTGCTTTAACGGCATCTTTCGGGACTCCATGTCCATCTTGGTATGCGCACGCTAAATTGGCATAGGAATAGGCTTTCGTTTCTTCCGAGATCTCCGGGTCATTTATGATACTATTGAAGATCTCAACTGCCTTTTCATAGCTTTTTTCGACACCGATACCTTCATAGTACAGTAGCCCTAAGTTGCCCAAAGCGGACTCATCTCCGCATTCAGCCGCTTTTGAATACAGTCTGAATGCCCGTGCATAGTCTCTGAACTCTTCGTCACCGCGGTAGGATATCTCGGCAAACTGAATCAACATGTTCGTACTGCCGCATTCCGCAGCCTTTACAAGCAGTTCCTCCGCTTTATCAAGATCGCGTTCAACGACATCTCCCTTGTAATAAAACCGTGCGGCATTATCCATACCCTGCCAGATACCGTGCTCCGCAGCTTCAAGATACAGTTCAAGGGCTTTCTTCCGGTTTTTCTCTACGCCATCGCCGGTATCATACAACATAGCAAGGTTATTGCAGGCTTTATATTCGCCCGCGGCTATACACTCGCGGTATATCTGTTCCGCTTTACCGGTATCCTTCGGGACTCCGTACCCGAAATGATACATAACCCCGATATGGTTGCGGGCACTGATGTTTCCTTGTGCTTCGGAAGCCTTATACCATTTCAAAGCTTCTTCATAATTTTGGCCTATACCGTTGCCAAGCCGGTACATATCACCGAGCTTGTCCTGAGCTTCGGCATCACCGGCCTCGGCTTTCCGCTTTATTTCATCTATATTGTGACTCATACTGTACTCTCCTGTCATATTTGGCTTTACGGTTGTCATTATCATTGCAGAAAATCTCTCTTCCTAC
>JAFZOA010000327.1 GCA_017550775.1 Ruminiclostridium sp.
AGAAGGCTAACAACTGTGAAGTCAAGTATCAGGGCTACACCGACTATGTAAGCGACGTATCCACCATGATGAACACCTCCGACTACGGCGACGTTCTCTTTATCCCGGACACCGTAAAGCTCACCGACCTTGCAAACTTCTTTGAACCCCTCGGTTCCTACGACGACTACAAGGACAAGTACAATTGGGCAGACGCCAAGATGTACGACGGCACCGTTTACGGTATAGCTCACCGCGGCAACGTTTCCGGCGGTATCTGCTACAATAAGAAAGTATGGGCTGACGCAGGCGTTACCACACTCCCGACCACTCCCGAAGAGTTCATCGAAGACTTAAAGCTCATCCGTGACAACACCGACGCGATCCCCTACTACACCAACTTCGCCGCTGCGGACTGGACCCTCGTTCAGTGGGCTGCGCTCGTACTCTCCGCTTCCGGTTCGCCGTCCTATGAGAACGACCTTCTCATAAACAAGGAGGATATCTTCGCTCCCGGCGGCGCTTACTACAACGTTTACAAGCTCATGTATGATGTATTCAGCGATCCCACACTCATCGAGGAAGACCCGGCGACAACCGACTGGGAAGGCTGCAAGGGCGCTATCAACGCAGGTAAGATCGGTACAATGGTAATGGGCTCATGGGCTGTATCTCAGTTTGCTGAAGCCGGCGATCATCCCGAGGACATCGGTTATATGCCTGCTCCGTTCTCTATCAACGGCAAGCAGTATGCACAGTCCGCTCCCGACTACTGCTTCGGTATCAACAAGAACAGCTCCTCCGAGATCAAGGAACTCGGCAAGAAATACATCACATGGTACATCGAAGAGTCCGGCGACGCTGAGGCTGAAGGCAGCATCGGCACACTCAAGGGAAGCAAGATGCCCGAATACCTCGAAGCATTCCAGAACTGTGAGCTCTTCGTTGCAGATCCCGCTCCCGAGGGTCTCGTAGGCGTATTTGACGCTATCAACGCAGATTCTCAGGTAGGTACATGGGCAGGCGACGCTGCTAACTTCAAGATCCAGATCGCGGAAGCAGCTTTCGCAGGCAAGGATTTCAGCGCTGTTGAGGCTATCTACGCAGACAACAACAAGAGATGGGCTGAGACCAGAGACGCGAATGCAGATCTCGCAGCTTACCTCGCAGGCTAAGCATTACTGAGTAAACTACATATCAGGCGCACGCGGGGAGTGAACGCTCCCCGGGCGCTGATATTCTGAAGGAGCGGCGGGTATGCCGCTTTTTCAGAATGTCAGAACCACAACCTGTTCCGTAAGAAAGGATATCAGACCATGGCAGCTCCCGCAAGACTTCAGAAACGCAGCTTATCCGACTGGTTCCACGGCTATACCGGTCAGAAGTATGTCACCACCATTCTGTTTCTCTTGATACCGATAGTGCTTATGATACTGTTTACCGTGATACCCGCCGTAAATATGGGTATTTTCAGCTTTCAGGAGCGCGACCAGTTCGGCGCGAGCGTGAAATGGGTCGGGCTCGACAACTATAAGACCCTGTTCTCCGATTCGAGCTATTTCGAGACCTTCATAAATTCGGCGTACTACTTCGCAGGTTCGTTCGTACAGCAGGGCGTAGCTCTTCTCGTTGCGACTATCCTCTGCACCAAGATAAGATTTGCAAACCTGTTCAAGGGCATAATCTTCTTCCCCTACATGATGAACGGCGTTGCGGTATCGCTCATATTCCGCCGATTCTTCCAGAAGGGCGACGGCATCACCAATACCGAAGGCACCCTCAACAGCATACTGATGCTGTTCGGCGCGGATCCGGTAAAGTGGCTGTCCAATACCGACATAGTGAACTGGTGCCTCGTGTTCGCGTCTGTATGGCGCTACATCGGCTTTGACATCATCATGTACATCGGCGCTATCCAGTCCATTTCCCCGGACATCTACGAAGCCGCCGATCTTGACGGTGCGAACGCATGGCAGCGCTTCCGCTACATAATCTTCCCGAGCATACGTCCGATCATCGCGTTACAGCTCATTCTCGCGATCAAGGGCTCGATCTCCGTGTTCGAGATTCCCTATATCATCACGGGCGGACGCTTCGGTACGAGCACCTTCGTAATACGAACGATAGACACCGCGTTTACCTATCAGCACGTCGGGCTCGCCTCGGCAATGGCGGTCGTGCTGCTTGCGATAATACTTGTAGTTACGGGCATACAAAAGGCGATATTCAGGGAGGACAAGTGACATGGACGAAAACAAGCTCACTCCCGGAACAGAACTTACCGGAACGGACGCTCTTGCCGAGTTCCGTAAGAACCACCAGGCGTACAAGTTCAAAGAGACCCCAAAGCCGATACGCGCCCTGTTCATCATCGCCAAGTACCTCATACTGATAATCGGGTGCCTGCTGGTGATACTGCCGCTGCTCGTAGTGCTGCTCGGCGCGTTCAAGACCCATGACGAGTACATCACGACCAACGTGTTCGCGCTTCCCGCCGACCCGCAGTGGAGCAACTTCGTTACCGCGTTCATCGACGGCGACGTGCTCAACGGTCTTTTCAACACGGCGATAATCCTTCTCATCTCCTGTGCCGGTACGATCATCACAGGTACCATGACCGCGTTTGTGCTCCAGCGCTTCAACTCGCTGTTCACGCGGGCGGTCAAGGCGGTGTTCCTCGTTGCTGCGCTGCTCCCGAACATTTCGATGCAGGTAACGGTATTCCAGGTCATAAACTCGCTGGGGCTGTACAACTCTATCTGGGCGCCCTGCATACTTTACATCGGCACGGACATCATCTCGATCTACATCTTCATGCAGTTCCTCGACAACATCTCGGTATCGCTCGACGAGAGCGCGTTTCTTGACGGGGCAAGTTACTTCCGTATTTACAGGAGCATCATTCTCCCGATGCTTCGTCCGGCGATAGCGACAGTGCTCGTCATCAAGTTTGTCGGCATCTACAACGACTTCTACACAGCGAACCTGTATATGCCGTCGAAGGAGCTCGGCGTTGTATCGACTGCGCTGTACCGCTTTATAGGTCCTTACGGCGCAAAGTGGGAGATAATCTTCGCGGGAATAATCATCTGTATCATTCCCTCGCTCATCATCTTCATCACCCTCCAGAAGTTCATCTACTCGAACCTCGTTGCAGGCTCAGTTAAGGAATGACCGTTTACATCTCTTTTCTTCATTATCCTTTTTACAGATACCCTCCGCATCTTTCGACGGAGGGTATCTGTATGATAATAAAAGCAAAAACATACACCGAAAGGAAAAGAACAATGACACCAAACATCGAATTTATCACAGCTCTTAACAGAGAAACGGCAAAGTACGAAGCTCTTATCACCAGAAAGAACCACGAAAAGGACGGCTATAACGGTATTTATAAGAGATACGCCTACCCCGTGCTCACAGCCGCGCATACTCCGCTTTTCTGGCGTTACGATATGGACCCGCAGACCAATCCCTTCTTTATGGAGCGTCTCGGCATCAACGCCGTACTCAACAGCGGAGCTCTGTATATGGACGGAAAGTATTATCTGGTCGCGCGTGTGGAGGGCAACGACAGAAAGTCATTCTTTGCGGTTGCCGAGAGCGACAGCCCCGTTGACGGGTTCCGCTTCCGCGACTATCCCGTGAGACTTCCCGACACCTGCCCCGAGGAAACGAATGTCTACGATATGCGTCTGACAAAGCACGAGGACGGCTGGATATATGGTGTGTTCTGCTCCGAGAGCAAGGACACGTCGTCCGGCGACCTTTCCGCCGCCAATGCGCAGGCGGGTATCGTCCGCACGAAGGATCTCGAAAACTGGGAACGCCTGCCGAACTTAAAATCAAAGTCCCCGCAGCAGAGAAACGTTGTGCTCCACCCGGAGTTCGTTGACGGCAAGTATGCGTTCTACACCCGTCC
>JAFZOA010000328.1 GCA_017550775.1 Ruminiclostridium sp.
ATGTCGCTTATGTGGCAGGTGCGGTTCGCGGCGCTCCTGAAGGCTGCCGACGACGGCGAAAAGCGGGGCATCATCTACACCGCCGCCGATGTTGACGTGCGGTACATCAATGAGCGCCTGAACCCGCTCTGTCTGCGGTACAGGGGCGATGCCGAGCACGAGCTTAGCGACGAACGGACGAAGGCTATGCTCCGCGCGGACACCACCCGCTGCGCCCAGGCCGCCGGTATCGACGAGCGCCGTCTTTCCGCCGAATATCTTATTGCCGCCCGTCATTCCGGTACCGGCCTTGCGGGGGTTATCCGCGCGGACGTGCGCCGTCTGTTCCCGTACAGGAACGTTGCCTACTATACAATAGTGCAGCTCGCCCTGTCTCTCGGCATCTCAGCGCTCACCGCGGTTTTCGCTGGCTGGCTCGCGGCAATAGCGGTGTTCGCCCCTGCGGCAGCCGTCGCCAAGACCATTGCGGACGCTCTGCTGCTGCGCGGGGCGAAAGCCTGCGATATCCCGTACGCGAAGCTTTCCGAGGCGGAGAACTACGAAGTGGTGTGCGCTCTCTCCGTACTGGTATCGTCGGAGAAGGATATCACCGACGGGCTTGCCCGCCTGCACCGTACCCGCCTCAAGAACAATACCCCAAACATAAGCTATTGTCTGCTCTGCGACCTTCCCCCCTCAGGCAGCGAGGAGGATCCGCGCGACGAAGCCCTCCTTGCCGCCGCCGAGCGCGCTTTTTTACAGTCCGACGGGCGAACCGCCGTGATCATCCGCCACCGCGCGTACAGCCGCACTCAGCGCTGCTGGCAGGGGCGTGAACGCAAGCGCGGAGCCGTGGAAGATCTTATTTGCTATATATGCGGCGACAAAGTGGCTTTCCGCGCCGTGTACGGGGATATTTCCGGTTACATCGGCATCCCCTTCGTCTGCGCGCTGGACTACGACACGCTCCCGCTCATGGACAGCATCAACTCCCTCGTCGCGGCGGCGGTACACCCGTGCAACAGCGGCTACGGCGTATTTGCCCCGCGTATCACCACTTCCCTGTCCGCGTCTCTTCGCACGGGGCTGACCCGTCTGTTCGGAACGGGCGGCTGCTCCGGCGCGAGCGTGTATGACAGCCTTTCCTCCGAGCTGTACTTTGACCGCTTCGGCGAGGGTACGTTCACCGGCAAGGGGCTTATCCGCACCGGGGAATACTACAAGCGCTGCGTCGGCGCGCTTCCCGAGGAGCGAGTTCTCTCGCACGACATCATCGAGGGCGGTATCTTAGGCACCGCCTACTGCGGCGATGTGGAGTTCAGCGACGGTATGCCGCCCACCACAAAAGGGTATTTCGGGCGTGCTCACCGCTGGATGCGCGGGGACTTCCAGAACTTGCCGTTCGTGTTCCGGAAGGATCTTTCCCTGCTCACGAAGTACAAGCTCGGGGATAACGTCCGCCGCGCCCTCACCCCGCTCAACGCTCTGCTGACCCTGTACTTCACGGTCGGCATCGGCGGTATCGGGACATATCTTCCGGCAGCGGTGGCGGTGCTTTCGGTGACTCTTCCGTTCATACTCGGGCTTATCCCCGCCGCAGTGCGGGGTATGGGCTTTTCCAATACCCGCGAGTTCTACGCGCCGATAACCTCGCTTTCCCGTCAGCTCGTCACCCGTATCTTCGCCGAGATCATCTTCATGGGCAGGAGCGCGCTTGACGGGCTGGACGCTGCTGTACGCTCGCTCTGGCGTATGATGACCGGGCGCAGGCTTCTTGAATGGCGGACGGCATCGGCATTCGAGCAGGCGGACGGCTACGGCTGGCTCGGCATGATACCCGCCTGCGCGGCGGGAGTGCTGCTTTTCGGGCTCAGCGTGTACTTCGGGAGCATTTTCGACGCGGTGACGGGGCTGCTTATCGCCTGCTGTCTCCCCGCGGCGGTGATCTGCGACCGCGTGCACCGCTGTGAGCCGAAGCCCGTGAGCGAGCGGGACAGAAAGCTGCTCACGGACGAAGCGCGCCGGGAATGGGCGTTCTACACCGACCACGTTACCGAAGCGGACAACTACCTCCCGCCGGACAACGTGCAGTATTCCCCGGTCTATCGCGTTTCTCACCGCACCTCCCCCACCAACATCGGTATGTATCTGCTGTCCTGCGTCTGCGCGGATGAGCTCGGGTTCATTGACCACGCGCGGCTCGTTACACTGCTCGACCGGACTGTGAGCACGATAGAGAGGCTCCCGAAGTACAAGGGGAGCTTATACAACTGGTACGCCACCGACACGCTTGCCGTCATCGACCCGTTCGTGTCCTCCGTTGACAGCGGCAATCTCCTGTGCAGTCTCGTCGCCGTGCGCCGCAAGCTTATCGAGGATGTACCCGGCAGTCCGCTTATCCGCCGCATAGGGCATCTGATCTCCGACGCGGACGTGGGGGTGTTCTACAACCGCGCGCGGGGATTGTTCTCGGTCGGTATCAACTCCGACACCGGACGTAAAGCGCCCAACTGCTACGATATGCTCATGTCCGAGGCGAGAATGCTGAGCTTCTTTGCGATAGCGCGGGGAAAGGCGGACAGGGCTCACTGGCGGGCGCTTTCCCGCGTCATGAGCAGAAGCGGCTATTACGCGGGGCCGATCGCCTGGACGGGGACCATGTTCGAATACTTCATGCCGGAGCTGCTGCTTGAATCCAAGCGCGGCAGCCTCTGCTATGAGGCGCTCGGCTATGCGGTACACTGTCAGATGCGGCGCGGGCGGGAGCTTCACCTTCCCTTCGGGGTGTCGGAGAGCGGCTACTACGCCTTCGACCGCGATCTCAACTACCGGTACAAAGCGCACGGAGTACAGAAGCTCGCGCTTTGCGGCGGCATGGACAGGGAGTACGTCATCAGTCCCTATTCCACCTTTCTCGCCCTCTCCTACAGCTTCTCCGCCTGCATGAAGAATCTTGCGCGCCTTGCGGACAGGGCGTTCTCGCACCGCCGCTACGGGCTGTACGAAGCTGTGGATATGACCGGTTCGAGGACGGGTGCAGCGGCGGCGGTGGTGCGTAGTCACATGGCGCACCATATCGGCATGAGCATGTGCGGAATCACAAACACGCTCTGCGCCGGGAAGCTGCGGAAGCTGTTCATGTCGGACGAGACGA
>JAFZOA010000329.1 GCA_017550775.1 Ruminiclostridium sp.
ATTATTATGAGTAAGTATGCCGGTATAGGACTCTCGGACCGTGTACGGCAAAGCCGTACGTTGCGGAGGAACGAAATGAAACTTCAGAATATAAAAACCGATCTTTACAGGAATACACACCTGATAATCGTTGTGATGATAACAGTTCTCATGTTTGTCGTCACGGTGGAAGTGCTGTGCTCCGGCTGGGGATTGTGGTCTATCCTTATCATGCTTCTGTGCGTTGCGGCGGCGTGGTGGTGCCACATTCTGAAGAAGCCGGCGGTGAAGCAGCGAACCTACATTTACGCAATGATGATCGTCACCGCGATGTTCTACTACGGCGCAAACAGCAAGCGTATCTACGAGACCTCCGTTATCGCGCTTATAGCGATACTTCTGTTTACCATGACCGACGAGAAGCCGACGGTAAGTATGTGCGGCGGTACGTTCATTGTCGTGCTGATATACCGCCTGAGCTGTGATTACTTCGACGGCGTGCTGCTTGCGAGGGTAAACCCGCTTGCCTATATGTTCCATGCGGGCGCAGTTATAGTTGCGTGGAGGATATCCTTCTTCATGATAAACATTCATGTTGAGGAGACCGATGCCACGAGCGGGCTTATCGACGAGCTCGAAGAAATGAACCGCCATACCGAGGATTTCATGGCGAACGTTTCCCACGAGCTCCGTACACCTATCAACGCCGTTACGGGTATCACCTCCGTGATGCTCAGAAACGAGAGCGACGAACGCAAGCGCCGCGATATAGTCTCTGTCCAGGCGGCGGGCAACCGTCTCATGCGACAGATCGGCGATATCCTCGACTATACCGAGATAGACACGGGAAGACTCAGCCTCTCCGAGGAGGACTACATCATCACCTCCGTTATCAACGATATAGTAATGGGCGTGAAGGAGATCTATCCCGACACCGGGCTTGAGATAATCGTCAACGCCGATACCCGCATACCCATGAAGCTCCACGGTGACCCGCGCCGTATAAAGAAGATGCTCTACCACCTTATCGACAACGCCGTCAAATTCACCCAGACGGGCGGCGTATATGTCAAGGTGCGTGCGATAGAAAAGCCCTACGGCGTGAACCTGTGCATAGAGGTGCGGGACACCGGTATAGGTATATCGGACGACGAAAAGATAAAGATAACCGAGCGCTTTTATCAGTCCGACTCCGGGCGCAACAGAAAGACCGGAGGTCTCGGCCTCGGACTTGCGATAGTGAACGGATTTGTCAATGCTATGAAGGGCTTCATGCGTATCGACAGCACGGTAGGTAAAGGCACCTGCGTCAGAGTGAGCTTCCCGCAGAAGGTAGTGGACAAGAATCCGTGTATGTCCGTGAAAGATGCGAGCTCGATCTGCGCCGCGTGTTACCTTCGCCCGGAAAAGTACTCTATCCCCGAGATACGCGAGTTCTACGACGAGATGATAAACGACCTTGTCCACTCGCTGGGCGTACAGTTCCACAGAGCGTACGGCAAGCGCGAGCTCGACAGGCTCCGTTCCGCGTACAACCTCACCCATATCTTCATTGCCAAGGAGGAATACCTGGCGTCGCCTGACTATTTCGAGAAGATAGACCGAAGCACCCGAGTGGTGGTCGTAAACGACGGCGAGCTAAGACTCGGTGTGGCGAGCCGTATGACTCCGATCTCCAAGCCGTTCTATGCGCTCCCGGTAGTGAATATCCTGAACTCCGGCAGAGAGTACGTTGTCGGGGATTCTCCCCTTGATGCGCGCAAGCCGCTCTTCCCCGGAGTCCGTGTACTCGCGGTGGACGACGAGGCTATGAACCTTATCGTCGCCAAGGGCATTTTCAGCGGCTACAAGATGCAGACCGACACCGCCCCGAGCGGCGCGGCAGCTCTCGATATGTGCAAGAACAGATTCTACGATATCATATTCCTTGACCACATGATGCCAGAAATGGACGGCATCGAGACCCTTAAAAACCTCAAAAAGATATACAGCGGCAACGAGAAGCACCCGATCTATATATCCCTTACCGCAAATGCGGTGAGCGGTGCGCGTGAGATGTTCCTCGCCGAGGGCTTTGACGAGTTCATCACCAAGCCTATCGAGACCATAGAGTTTGAGCGTACTCTGAAAAAGCTGCTTCCCGAGTCGATGATACAGTACGAGGAAGTTCCGAACACTTCTATCCCCGATTCCTTCACGGAGATAATCTACGACAGCGCGGACAGTGATACCGGCTATTCCGTCCGGGAGACAGAGCCGGAGCAGCCCGATACCGCACAGCCCATAGAAGTACAGCAGGAGTCCGTTCAGCCGGAACCCGCACAGCCCGCTCCGGCAGAGGACGAACCGGTCACCGACTATATCGCGTTCCTCGGCTCAAAGGGCATCAATACCGCGGACGCGCTGGGCTACTGCATGAACAGCGACGATCTGTACAAGGAGCTTATCGAGAGCTTCTGCACCGGCTATGCGGAGAAGGCGGCTGAGATAAGCTCGTTCTTCGCCGCGGAGGACTGGGCCAACTACCGTATAAAGGTACACGCGCTCAAGAGCACCTCAAAGATGATCGGCGCGGACGAACTTTCTGCGCTTGCACTCGCGGCGGAGACCGCCTCGAAGGAGAATAACGCGGATTACATCAAGGCGCATAACGGCGAGCTCGAAGAGAAGTACCGTGTCACCGCACTCATCTTCGGCAAGTCGATAGGAACGGCCGTTGCGGGCGCGGAGACTGCTCCGGCGCAGGAGGCCGTACAGGACGCTTCCGCTTCGCAGAATACCGCCGAGGACGTATCCGCAGCAGCGGAGCAGGTGCCGGACAAGGGCGAGATACAGCCCGGCGAGCTCGCGGAGCAGCTCGGCTCTGCGGCGGATATGCTTCGGCTTGGTGAGACCGGCGAGGCTGTGTGCATCATCGGCAGGCTGTACGGATATACGTTCGGCGGCGTTTCAATGGACGATACCCTGCGCAGGGCGGCGGGACTTGCCGAGAGCGGCGACGGAAGCTCTGCGGAGCTTGTGATCGCGGGGCTTATCGGTGAAGCGGTGAGAGGAGCGGTAAAATGATCCGGAAGTTTATTGCAATGATCAACGGAAGGGAACGTCCGCTTCATGACCGCCACTTCCTCATGCTCACATCGCTCGCCATTATCGGCGTAGCGATCACCATAATAATAGATATCATCATAGGCGAGAACATTGTGGAGATAGCGATGCTCTCTCTGACGGCGATCATGTCCCCGATACTGACATTCATCTTCTACAAGGCAGACAAGCTTAAGATCGCTGCGATGATTTTCGCCATATTCATAATGTATGTGCTGCTCCCGACGGTATTCATATTCGGCGGCGGCATCTTCGGCGGAGTACCGCTCTGGCTCGTTTTCGGCTTCCTGTATCTGGGACTTACGATCGCCGGGCGCACAAGAACGGTGCTTATCGTTCTTCACGCGCTCAACACGATCGCGCTTTACATTATCCAGTACCTTTTCCCGGATATGATATACAAGCATACAAACGATATCATGTATCTGGACTCGATAGCGTCTGTAATAATAGTCGGACTTCTCATATATGTCATGGTGCTGTTCCAGAACAAGATGTTCATAGCCGAGAACGAAGCATCCGAGGAGCGCAAGCATGAGATCGAGGAGCTCAACCGCGCCCAGAACCGCTTCTTCTCGAACATGAGCCACGAGATAAGAACACCTATCAACACTATCATCGGTCTCAACGAGATGATACTCCGCGAGGAGATATCCGACGAGGTGGCGGAGGACGCGCGAAGCATACAGGGCGCCAGCAATATGCTGCTGACGCTCATCAACGACGTTCTTGACCTCTCGAAGATCGAGTCCGGCAAAATGGAGATAGTTCCTGCGGTTTACGATGTCGCGGAAATGCTCTCCGACCTTGTGAACATGATCTGGTCAAGGGCGCGGGAGAAAGGGCTTGAGTTCCGTGTGGACGTTGACCCCGAGATGCCCGGAAAGCTGTTCGGAGATCAGGTTCGCATAAAGCAGATACTCATAAACCTGCTCAACAACGCCGTTAAGTACACCGAGAAGGGCTCGGTGATGCTGTCCGTTCAGTGCCGCGCCAAGGAAGGCGGCATGGTCGAGGTGACATACACCGTGGAGGATACCGGCATCGGCATCAAAAAGGAGAGCATACCGTATATCTTCGACGCCTTCAAGCGTGTTGAGGGAAGCAATACCCACTACATCGAGGGTACCGGCCTCGGTCTCGCGATAGTGAAGCAGCTTGTGAACTTCATGGGCGGCGAGATCTCTGTCAACAGCATCTATACCAAAGGCTCTGCATTTGTCGTGAAGTTCGACCAGGGCGTGAGCGACGACACCCTCATCGGAAGCGTGGATTTCGAGAAGCACCGCAGCTCCCGTGAGCGTGAGCGCTATCAGCAGAGCTTCGAGGCTCCGCACGCGCATATACTGATAGTTGACGACAACGCCTCCAACCTCATGGTGGAGACCAAGCTTCTTCGGAGCACAAAGGTCAAGATAGATACCGCGTCCGGCGGCGAGGAGGCTCTCGAAAAAACTCTTAAACGGCGGTATGACTGCATTTTCATGGATCATCTCATGCCCGGCATGGACGGCATCGAGTGTATGATCGAGATACGCAGACAGAACGGCGGTCTCAACAAGACGACCCCGACTGTCGCGCTTACTGCCAATTCCGGGAGCGAAATGAAGGATGCATACCGCAAGGCGGGCTTCGACGATTTCCTCGTAAAGCCGGTAATAGGCGCACAGCTTGAAAATATGCTGCTCAAATATCTCCCGCGTGAGCTCATCACAGTGCTCGATAACGAAGCCGACCATGCGGCTATGACGAGTGCCCTGTTCAGGAAGAACCGCGGCAAGATACCGGTCATCATATCTACCGACAGCGTATGCGACCTCTCGCCGGATATCACCGACAGCCTCGGTATACCGGTGCTCCCGTATCACGTCATCACCGAAGGCGGCGTATTCTTAGACGGTATCGAGACCGACAACGACGGCATAATCCACTTCATGGAGAATGACCGTAAGATGCGGCCGCACAGCGACGCGCCGGGAGTTTCGGACTATGAGAAATTCTTTGCCGCACAGCTCACAAAGGCTCAGTATGTGGTGCATATCACAATGACCGACAAGGCGAGCGACGGCTATAAAAACGCACTGAACGCGTGCTCGGTATTCGACAACGTCAAGGTCATAGATTCCGGACACCTCTCCAGCGGACTCGGGCTTCTTGTCCTTTACGCGCACAACCTTGCACAGTGTGACCTGTCGTTGAGCGAGATAGTCGCCCGCACCGAGAGAGCGCGTGACCTTGCGAACACAAGCTTCATAATGGATACCACGCATTACCTTGCGCGTTCGGGAAGGCTCGGGAACCGTACCGACGTGTTCTGTACCACCTTCATGCTGCACCCGGTAATGGTGCTCAAAAAGGGAAACATGAAGGTCGGGGGGATAATAGTCGGCTCGCGTCACAACAGCCGTATGCGATATATTGCCTCAGCGTTCAGCAAGCGTTCCGATATTGACAGGAGCGTATTATATATAGTCCATGTCAACAGCACACCCGCAGAGCTCGAAGAGATCAGCGCTGAGGTGCGCAAGTATGTGGATTTTGAAAAGATAGTATATCAGAGGGCGTCATCCGCGATCTCGATAAACTGCGGACCCGGAACGTTCGGACTGATATATATGCGCAATGAAAGGCAAGAAAATTGATCCGACCCGGAGGTTCTGATGAAAGAAGACCGTGACAGCCTGATGCGGAAAGCGCAGGAGCGCAGAGGCGGAAAGACCCGCTCCGATTACATCAAGATCATACTGATAACGCTTACGCTGTTGCTCGTATCGGGCATGAACGTGAGCCTTATCTTCGGTATGATGTCGTCGCAGACCGAACAGATAGGAAGAATACAGCTCAAAAATGTCGGCGGAGACCTGCAGGAGACTATCTCCGACGCGGAGAGAGTCGTGATGCAGCTCGCTATGGGCGTTGAGCAGATACGCTCGGCCTCGCTCCCGTTCGACGAGCTCGAAAAATACATATACGCGCAGAAGGACGAACAGGTAAGCGTATCGTCCAGCGGCTGCATGAACCTGTACGCAGCAGGCTCGGACTGGCAGATAATTCCGGGTTTCGACGCGCCTAAGGACTTCCACGCCGCCGAGAGACTGTGGTATAAGGGTGCCGTTGAAAAGTCGGGGGATTCCTACGTTTCCGAGCCGTACATCGACATCGTGAGCGGCAATATGTGCTTCACGATAAGCATGATGCTGTCGGACGGCGATACCGTGGTAAGTGCGGACTTCGACCTTTCGCGGCTCCAGGATTCGGTATCGCGCATGGTCGAAAACAACGGCCAGAACGCTCTGATAGTATCCGGAGGCGGAGTTGTCATCGGCTTCAATGATATGTCGTATGCGGGTACCAATATCCGCGAGACCCTTCCCGAGTATGCCGAGGTGTTCGACCGCGTACTGTCGTCGAACGAGCACCGGAGCTTCGGCGTCAACATAGACGGCAAATCCCGTACTGTGTTCAGCACCGAGACCAACAACGAATGGTACATGATACTGCTGTTCGACACGTTCGAGCTGTACAGGGACAACATCTTCCAGCTTATACTCAACACCCTGCTCAACCTTGCTCTTGTCCTTGCGATAATAATTGTGTATCTGCGCGGCGTTTCAAACCGCATAAAGGCGGAGAAGGCGCTTCGCGTCAAGGAAGATTTCCTTTCGGGGCTTTCCGGCGAGCTCAAGGAACCGCTGAACAGCGTGCTCAGGAACTGTGACGCTATGCTCGCGGACACCGACCCGCATACCGCAGAGACCGTGACGGTCATCAAGGAGGCGGGAATACGGCTCTCGGAAATGCTAAACAACCTGTTTTCCTACTCCCGCATAGTCTCCGCCAAGGAGGAAAAGGCTACCGCCCGCCGCCCGCGTGAGCGTATCGAGCTCCCGAAGGCGAGCCGGCTGTCGAGAAACGCCGTGATCGCAATACTCGCGGTAACGCTTCTGAGCAGCCAGGTGATCTGCATAAGCTCTACCGACGGCTGGGGCAAGAGCAAGCTCACCCTCGAAGCTGCCACCTATGAGAACCAGCTTTCACAGTGGGTCGAGGGTCAGAAGAGCATACTCAGTATGTTCGTGAATATGATCTCCGAAAGGCCGGAGATGCTGGACGACTATGACGAGGCGGTAAAGTGGCTGAACGATGTGGGGAGCAACTACCCAGAGATATCCGTGGTCTACATGACCAATCCCTATAAAGAGCATACCGTTATAATGAGCAGCGGCTGGGAGCCGGAGGAGGGCTGGAAGGTCGAGGAGCGTGCGTGGTATATAGCGACCGAGAAGTCCCCGGACGGATTCAGCGTTTCTCAGCCGTACTACGACGACCAGACCGGCAACTACTGCATCACCATGTCACAGATAGTCTACGGTCCGAACAACGAGTTCCTCGGCATATTCGGCATTGACTACTTCATGGATAAGCTCATAAATATCCTCGGCGAGAGCTACACGAAAAACGGCTACGCTTTCCTCGTGGATACCGACGGCATAATAATCAACCACCCGAACAGCGAATACCAGATGAGCGTCGGGGGCTCCACCAGCATAGAGGACACGTCCTACGCGGCGGCGTACCATGATGACGGAGGTTCGGCTTTCGTGGACTATGACGGAAGCCTTCGCGCCTGCACCTCGAAGCGAAACGAGCTTACCGGATTTACCGTAGTCGCGGTCAACAGCTGGTGGCTGATCTACGGCAACACCATAATCTTCGCTGTGCTGTTCCTGCTTCTGTTCGGTATCTGCATAACCTCGGTCATAATCCTTATAAACCGGCTCATAAAGTGGCAGGAGACCGCGAACAAGAAGTTGAAGGAAGCCGCCGATATCGCCACCACGGCAAGCAAGGCGCGTTCCGACTTCCTCGCACAGATGAGCCATGAGATACGAACGCCTATCAACGCGGTTCTCGGAATGAACGAGATGATACTCCGCGAGAGCAGGGACGAGGAGATACTCGACTATGCCTCCAACATACGCCGCGCGGGCAACAACCTGCTGAATCTCATCAACAACATTCTCGACCTGTCAAAGATCGAGAACGGCAAAATGGAGATAGTCCAGGTAAGCTACGAGATCATGCCGCTGCTGGACGACATCATCTGCATGATACGCGAGAGGGCGAACAAGAAGGGACTTGCGCTCAATGTCGAGATAGACCCCGAGCTCCCGAAGAGCCTGTACGGCGACGATGTGCGCCTGCGACAGATCATCACCAATATCCTCACCAACGCGCTCAAATACACTCACAACGGAAGTATCACGCTGCACACGAGCGGTGAGCTGCTGGACAACGACACGTTTGAGCTGTATGTGAGGGTGACCGATACCGGTATCGGCATCCGCGAGGAGGACATGGATAAGCTGTTCCGGTCGTTCCAGCGCCTTGACGAAGAGAAGAACCGCAACATCGAAGGTACCGGACTCGGTATCTCCATTGTCCAGAGCTTCCTTTCCATGATGGGAAGCCGCCTTGAAGTCGAAAGTGAGTACGGTCAGGGCTCGTCGTTCTACTTCCGCGTAAAGCAGAAGATCATCGACAAGACCCCCGCCGGAAGCTATGAAGCCTACACTGCGGTCAGCGAGGAAAGAGCGGTAAGCACAGGAGCGCTCACCGTTTACGGCGCGAAGATACTTGTTGTGGACGACAACGATATGAACCTTAAAGTCGTCAAGGGGCTTATGAAGCAGTACGGCATAGTTCCCGACCTCGCTTCGAGCGGCATGGAGTGTATCGGATTGGTGCGCAAGTGCCGGTACGATATACTGTTCCTCGATCACCTGATGCCGGAAATGGACGGTATCGAAACGCTGAAAAAGCTAAGGGACGAAAAGCTCATCACCGATGAGACGACGGCGGTCGCACTTACGGCTAACGCGCTCGGCGGAGCGAAGGACTATTACATCGAAGCGGGATTCAGGGACTATCTCTCAAAGCCTATCGAGATAGCGAACCTTGAAAAGCTGCTGAGGAAGTACCTTCCGCAGGAACGGTTCATCGCCCCGACAGCCCGTCCCCGGGCCGATCTCATGGAGCTGCTGAAGGAATCGGGCTTCAACGCGGACATGGGCTCGGCATACGCCGGCGGGAGCAGGAAGGTGTATCTCGACGAACTGAACGCATTTGTGCGCGGCTCGTCCGGGAACATCGCAAAGCTTCGCTCCGCCGCGGACAGACAAAGCTTCACGGAATACGGGAAGCTTTGTGCGGAGCTCAAGACTGCGGCAAGAATGATCGGCGCGGATAAACTTTCCAATCTGGCACTGAAAAGCGAAATGTCGGCTAAGACAGCCGATGAAGCGGGTATGACCGAGGAACTCGAAAAGCTCCTGAGGCTTTATGAAAAGACCTCTGCCGATATATCCAATATACTACGAAACATTTAACGGAGGATCAAAATGAAGAAGAAGATACTGATTGTTGACGACGAGCCCATGATGCTGATGCTTACGAGCAGATTTCTGTCTGCGGACTATGACATCATAAAAGCCAATTCCGGAAGTGAAGCTATAAAGCTTTACGAGAAAGAGCACCCGGATATGATCCTGTCCGATCTTCTCATGCCGGAGATGTCCGGCTTTGAGATGCACAAGCAGTTACAGGAAAAGTTCGGTGAGCAGATCCCCGTTATGTTCATGACCGCGGACGAGAGTGACGAGGTCGAGGGTAAGGGCTTCGATGTCGGAGCCGCGGACTTTATCCGCAAGCCCTTCCAGCCGCCAGTGCTGTTAAAGCGCATCGAGAACATCTTCAAGAACCTCGACCGCATAAACGAC
>JAFZOA010000330.1 GCA_017550775.1 Ruminiclostridium sp.
AGCGGTACCTGGGACGCGGGAAGGTGCTTTTGAGCATGGTCATAGTAACATACGCCAGGGCAAGTATTACGAACAGCCCTATTATCCGGCGCACAAGGAGCTTATCGTCCGATGTCCGCGCCAGACGGTACCCGAGGAAGAACAGCGGGTACTCGAAGATCAGGCAGATCCCGGCGATCACAGGAAAGTTCCCGATCACGGAAGGAAAGAAGTAACCGAAGCAGCTTTTGCTTGCAAGCAATTCTCCTGCGAAATAGCCTAAGTATGCCGCGACCGCGATACATACGATACAAAGGACGATCTTCAGAGGCTTGTTTTTAACGCAGTGCAGCGCCCGCTCGAAAAGAGCTCCCGAAAAAAGGACAAACGCCGAGAAGAACGGATATACACCCGTTGACGTTATAATACCGATAACCGTGTTGCCGGGCGAGTAAAACGCTGCGGCGAGCGATTCGTCGAAAAATGTGCCTGCCAGGAACAATGCCCCGAACAACAGAAGCATTGCAAGACTGAACAATATCTGAATGCGTGATCTCTTTTCCATTGTTTTTTACTCCTTATATTCCGAAACACACGGAACAAAAATGTTCTGCCCGTTACCGACAATTATAGCATTATTCCGCCGCGTTGTCAAGGCCGGGGGCAACAAACGGGATACCGGCGCCAATGATAAAACTTCTTGCATTTTATTCATTTTTATGATATACTACAGACAGCAATTACCGGGGAGGGATATTCACGGATCTTCTTATCAGATACGGTTGGTATGCTCTTCTTGCCGCAATGCTCGGAGATATACTGATACCGTTTGTTCTTGCACCCTTTTATAAAGGTTACAGTCATACTTCAATGACGATCTCGGCTCTGGGAAATCCCGGAAGCCCGGTCAGGACCGTATTCAACCTGTGGATGCTTGCGGAAGGCGTACTGTTTCTGCTTTCCCTTCCGGCAATATACGATCATTACAGGAATGTATCGGAAGCTCTTACTGTCATAGTTATTGTTTTCGTTGTACTGTTTGCTGTGGGAGCGTGTATTATTACCTGCTTTTTCAGCGTCAACGAAACGAAGGACAAGGTCACTACGGCTTCAAAAATACACGGGATCGGCTCCGTGACCGGGTTTATGGTGTTTTTGTCCGTGCCATTGCTGATATCCGTACTTGAATTCGGCAGCGGCGACCCGGTGCTCGGAGTTACGGCGGCGGTATCATTTGCGGTCTCTCTTGCTTTTTTTGTACTGTTCGTAATGTCGGACAAACCGAAATTCGCCGATACGATAATTGCTTCAGAAGGACTCTGGCAGCGGCTCAATATCCTGTTCATGTATTTACCGCTTATAGTTGTCTCGTCAAAGTGCATTTCCGGCACCTGACAGATATGCCGGAAAGCATGATACCCTGATAAAGCGAGGTCAGAATATGTCGATATACAGATCTGCGGAAGGAAAGGAAAAGATACTGTCACTGTACGACTCTCAGCTTCGGCGATTACAGCACCCGTACAGCGATATGTGGCTTGACACTTCTTTCGGGAAAACTCACCTTATCAAAACCGGAAATGCGGAGGGAGTGCCGCTTCTCGTCTTTCACGGCGGGAATGCGACAACCGCATATATGCTCCTTTCATGCGATTTTCTGATGAACGATTTCCTCATATACGCGGTCGATACTATCGGTCACCCCGGGAAAAGCGCGGAAGTAAGCCTGTCTCCGAACAATTACGATTACGGCAAATGGGCGGGCGAGATAATATCCGGGCTCGGGTTTGGATCCATGGCCTGTTTCAGCGGCTCATTCGGTGCCGGTATAATCGCAAAGCTTATGTGCGTATGCCCCGAAAAGGTGAAAAGGACCGTTCTGTACATCCCGTCGGGGATAAACAACGCACCCGCAGTGTCGAACATCCGTATGCTATTGCCGATGATCGCTTATTGGATAACTCACAAGGACAAGTGGCTGAGGCGCTGTATACTGCCCCTTGCAATAACAGATGACAACATCACCGACGATGTGTACGAGACCGCGAAGCTCAGCATAACCTATTCAAAGATCAAGACCGGAATGCCGGGCAATGTGTCGGAAAAGCTTATCGGTCGGTGTACCGCTCCGGTTCTCGTTATGGCAGCCGAGAAAGACTGTATGTTCCCTGCCGGCAGGGTGATACCGCGGGCGGAAAGGATCATCGTCAACTGCAGGACTTACCTGCTTGAAGACCGGGGGCACATGAGTTATCTGACTGACGCAGAAAAGCAGATGATCGTTGATTTTCTAAAAAAAGACACCACGCAGCAGGTTGACGCATGACCGCCGGCATCGCAGAAACATCCGCACATACCGAAGCGGTGCCTTTTCCGGCTTTTCAAACCGGTCTTTTTGTTCAGCGGAGACGTTCCGAAACAACGCATTGTGATTTTTAACAAAATTTCATCACCCGTCTTGTTTTTTTAGTGGATATATGATATAATATATATGTAATAATTTCCTCAGCATTTCTGATAGTGGGGTAGGACTAATGGATAACAACAGAAAAGCGATCTATAGCGATATTCTTAAACGTATGGCGGAGTCCATTACAAGTCTCGGCGATTTCAACCGTGAAGAGTTCGTCGGGATACTGAGCGAGAGCTGTGAATTTTTTAACGTCGCCAAAGGTGTCACAGAATTCTACGAGAGCCTCAGTGCCGAAAAAGAAGGTATTGGCGAAACTCTCATAGACTTTGACAACGGAAAGGGCGAAAAGCCTATTCTCTCACACCGCATCGTCACGCCCAACATGACGGTCATCAAAAGCACGCTTTATGTGGCAAACGATGCCGAGCCGCTTTCAGATGAAGACCTGCACGACCTTGACCTTCTGCTCAGGATAACGATGTTCTTTGTCAGCCGGAACAGGCTTACAAAGCTCGTCGATAAGTTCGCGAATTACGACGAATTCGGCTATCCGAACCTGAATTACTTCATGAAGTATCTTGAGACTCTGAAGGAAAAAGGTATGCTTGACGGCAATACCGCTATCCAGTTCAACCTCAGGCAGTATTCCATTGTAAACAAGGAGATCGGACGGGATGCCGGAGATATCGCTATGCGCCGGTACTTTGAGGCGTTCCGGGACCTCATCGGCGACGACGGTATCATCTGTCGCGTCGGCGGGGATAATTTCGCCGCAGTATTCAAGAACAAACACCTCCAGAAAGCGCTCCGTATGGCGGAAGGATATCCCGTCGTTTACGACGATGAGAACGAGAAGCGGATAATGATATCCGCGTGCGCCGGTGTATTCGTATTCCCCGACAACTATGTTTTTGACAGAGCCGGCGAAGTTATCGGCAGGATCTTCTCTACGGCACAGGACGCCAAGCTTGAGCTCAACGGCACTGTCGTGTATTACAACGAGAAAACTACCGAAAAGAAAGAGAAGTATATGCACGTCCGCAGGTTCTTCAAGGACGCTCTTGCAAACGGAGAATTCCAGGCGTTCTATCAGCCGAAGGTGAACATCGAGACCGGCGAGATCGTGGGCGCGGAAGCCCTTTGCCGCTGGATGGTGGACAACAAGATCATAGCTCCCGTCGATTTCATACCTGCCCTCGAACAGAATACCGATATCTGCAGCCTTGACCTCTATATGCTCGACCTCGTGTGCAAGGATATACGCAGGTGGCTCGACGAAGGACGCAGAGTTGTAAGAGTGTCCGTGAACCTTTCGAGAAAGAACCTCATAGATCCCGATCTTATCGAGCACCTTCTTATCATCTTAAAGCGCTATGACATACCGCACAAATATATTGAGTTTGAGCTTACCGAAACAACAACAGACGTTGAGTTCACCGACCTAAAGCGAATAGTAAACGGGCTCCGTGAAAAGAATATCTGCATCACCGTGGATGACTTCGGTGTCGGCTATTCTTCCCTCAACCTTATACGCGAGATCCCTTGGGATGTTCTTAAACTCGACAAGTGCTTCATACCGACCGACGAGAACTACGGTGTGACCGAGCTCATGTTCAGATATGTGGTAGGCATGGCAAAGGCTATGGGTCTTGAATGTGTCGCAGAGGGTGTCGAGACCCGGAAACAGATCGAGATACTCCGCGAGAACGATTGCCTGATAGCACAAGGTTATTTCTTCGACAAGCCCCTTCCTGTGAAGGAGTTCGAGGAGAAGCTTGACGGCTTCCGGTATATGTGATAAAACCGATGAAAACAGACAGATGACGGTTTCCGATCATCTGTCTTTTTTTATTTCCCGGAGATAAATGCCACCGGACAAAAGGCAGAATATTACCGAAAACGCAGCAAAAGCATGCAATAAAGCTGCAATGTTCTGTATGATATAATGAA
>JAFZOA010000331.1 GCA_017550775.1 Ruminiclostridium sp.
CGCGCTTATCGGTAACTCCGGCGTGGGCAAATCCAGCCTTATGAACCGCATTTTCCCAGAGCTTGAAAGCGAGACCGGCGAGATAAGCCGTAAGCTCGGACGAGGGCGGCACACTACCCGTGAGGTGCGGATGTATCCCCTCGACGGCGGGTATATCGCGGATACGCCGGGATTCTCGACCGTAGATATAGAGCGCTACGGACGGATACCGAAGGAGGAGCTTGCGGACTGCTTCCGGGAGTTTGCCCCTTACATCGGGAAGTGTAAATTCAACGACTGCGCACACCTGAAAGAGATCGGATGCGCGGTGACCGGGGCGCTCGCGGAAGGGAAGATACCGCAGTCGCGCTATGACAGTTACAGCCGCATATACGCTGAAACTGCGGCAAACGAAAAAAAATACTGAACGGGCATACTTACTATGTGGGTATGCTCTTTTTCTTCTCAGTCAGAATGTACAATGACCCGGATAAAAAATTGTGAGATCATACAAAACTGAAAAAATTACAAAAAACATGTCACAAAACGCATTTGAAAAACGTTATATTATCAGAGGGATGATATTGTCCGTTTTTGAGATAGATCTATTTACGAAAGGTGCGGCATAATTATGTTATCGTTATACATGGCAATGCTGGACGAGCCCGAGGACAAGGCTCTGTTTGAGCATGCCTACAACCGTTACAGAAACAAGATGCTCTCACTCGCGTACAACATCACCGGGAACTACCACGACGCTGAGGAAGCCGTAAGTACCGCGTTCTTCAAGATCGCGGAGAAGTTCGGAAAGCTGAAAAAGCTCGGCGGTCAGGAACGGGCGGCGTACTACTGCGTAATTGCCAAGAACTGCGCTTACGACATTCTTCGCGAGCAGAACCGGCGGAACGAGATACCGCTTGAAGAAGATACCGACATTCCCGACGCAAGCCCGGACGTGTCGGACGAGGTGCTCGGCGGTTATGGGTATGAACGCGTTGTGGAGGCGATACGTGCGATTCCGGAGATCTACGCGCAGGCGCTTTACCTGCGTAACGTCATCGGGCTTTCAATACCGGAGATAGCGTCCGATCTCGGGATAACCGAGGCTGTGGTGCGAAAGCGGCTCGAACGTGCAAGAATGAAGCTTCGCAAAATGTTGGATGAGCAGGGTATTACTGTCTGAAAGAGGGATCACTATGGAGACTATACTTACGAAGGCACTCGGAGAAGTGCTGACACCGCGCTGGTCGGAAGAGCTGCGCGATGCATACGACACGGGATATAAGCCGTCCGAGCAGTTCGAGACCCGCATGAGAGAGCTTATCCGCCGCACCGACAGACCGGCTCCGCAGCGCTATGTACGCTGGCTTACAGCCGCCGCAGCTGTGTTTATCGCCGTTGGAGCCGCAGTTCTGGTACCTGTGCTGATGAACAACCGGATAGATACCGCGCCGGAGCAGACATCGGAGACTATTCCCCCTGTCGTGGCTGTAACTACAGCTTCCGGGACAGATACATCGCTGACGACATTGAGTACTGAGACAGGAGATGTCACGATAGTACAGGTTTATAACACGTCATCGGAGATCCCGGAAATAACTGATATTCCCTCCGTTGAGATAGGGAGCGTTACAGATACAGATGCTGCAGGGGATATCACATCTTTTACATCGGAAATAAACATCGTCGTAAGCGGAACATCGGATACTGTAATATCAGATACTACGATTCCTGACGAAACGACTGTGTCTCCGGCCGATACTTCCGACACAACCGAGTCGTATGACACGACTGTTACATCGGAGGAATCAGAGGAAGAATCATGTTATGATGAAGAAGAATACAATGACAATGAGTACGAAGAGATATTGAACGAAGACGATGAGTCGGGTGATGATACACATCCTGCTGCTGTAACTACAAGTGAAACGAGCTCCGATGATTATCCGGGAAAAGGAGCCGACGAATACGATGATGACGATGATGAAGCAGCCTGTGACGATGATGATGTCGTTTGCGAAGAAGAGGAAGGCGATGTGGATATAGACGATGATGAAGTGATATCGGACGATGACGCAGGCACCTGTATCAATGTCAGGGTCAGGGAAGGCATGACTCTGAATGAGGTGTTCTCGGAAAATTTCGGGAAGAATTTCAATCAGCTTTACGCGGTAAGCGGGACTTACAAACCCGCCGGGATAAACAGCGTACTGAATATATCTGCGTCGGATAACGAGTACGCGTTCGTTCAGGACTTCGTTCACAGTCTCGGGAGCGCGAGCGCCGACAGCACCGCCATTTCCGCGTCGCAGCAGGTTATTGCCCTTGGAATAGCCGATGTAAAGCCGATTCAGCATGACCCGACCGACCGGTACTGTAACTACTCGGCATGGACGCACTATTCCGAATTCTTCAATACGGACGTAGACGTTGAATCCGATGACGAGGATTTTGAAGACCCGGTCGTTGCCGAGGGAGCGACTGTGCGGTTTGATGTTAAGGTAAGCGCGGACGGTGTCGTCACTGTGTTAGAAATTGTTATGCGTGGAAATGTGTGGCATACTCTGAGCATGAACACGTTTGTTATGAACAAATCAGACACAGCAGCGTTGTTTGACGGCATGAAAAAGCTACTGATACCTTCCGGAGTGACGACTGTGGGTGATATTGCAAACGCGCTGGAGATAACCTCATCAAGTATTTCAACGCAGTATGTTCGTATAAACTCACTGTATGACACGAATATCGAATACGGGCGTATCAGTGCGGATTATATAGCGGGTCTGTTCGCAAAGTACAGGAACAGACAGCTTCAGACGGTGGATCATACCGGTGCGTACGCAAGTATTGATATCTATACTGTGCTTGCGAGCGGAGCTAAAGTGGACCTGTTCATAGAGCCGGGCGGACATATCGGCATCACCGACGGGATAAGCTGCTACATCTTCTCTTGTGCGGAGGGTGAGCTCGAAGCCGCACTCAGAGAGGTCTCGGAGGCGAACGACATTGTAATACCGACTTTCTCTACTCTCGGTGAGTATGTATCGGACAAGAACCTTACCGAGCTGACGCAGATCACCGATCATATCATTGTGAGCAGCGCTCTGAACACGCGTGTGCTTGACGACCCGAAGGAGCTGAAAGAGGTATTAAAGCTGCTTATCGAGGAAGCAAAGACAGCGCGGTACGTTATCTCCGATGCCGATGTTACCGGCATGGGGAGATCGGTTCTGTACATAAGGGTAAAGGGCTGGAAGAACCCGATATACGTTACCGAGAACGACGGTCTGTTCATACGGACAAACAGCACCATTAATTTCAAATTGTCGGACGGGTTCACAGAGAAGCTCAGAACGCTTTTCGAGGAGAGCAAGTCCTTGAAGGAGACCGCGCCGGACGATGACGATCCGGTGGTAATACTATATGACGATGACGACGATGAGGAGATCGTGGTCGCTATCGACGATGACGAAAATCCGCTGACATGAAAAGAACCGCTGTCACCAACAAGTGACAGCGGTTCTGATATGCGGTTAAAATTTGTTACTTGATAACTCTTACCTTGATAACGCCCTCTACCGCTTCGAGCTTAGCCTTTGCAGAGTCAGCATCGCCGGTCACGTCAAGGATAGTGTAAGCCATATCCTTCTTTGCCGCGGAAGCCTTGTTAGCTACTGTGATACCCGCAGCAGCAGCGAGCTTGTCGGCGAGACCGTCGGAAGCCTTGCTGATCACTGTGATAAGAGTGTCACCGGTCTTTGCGAGCGAGAGGTTGGGAAGGTTAACGCTGTTGAGAATGTCGCCCTTTTCGAGGTAGTTGCGAACCTCGTTGCATGCCATTACCGCGCAGTTGTCCTCACTCTCGGGAGTGGAAGCTCCGAGGTGCGGGATAGCGATAACGTTCTCTACGCACAGAACATCGTCGGTCGCGAAGTCGGTAGCGTAAGTGCTCATCTTGCCGCTTGCGAGAGCGTCGATGATAGCCTTGCTGTCAACGAGATCTGCACGCGCGAAGTTGAGGATCCGAACGCCGTCCTTCATCTTAGCGATAGTGCCTGCGTTTATCATGCCCTTTGTCTCGGGAGTTGCCGGAGCGTGGAGAGTGATGTAGTCGCTTGCCGCGAAGATCTCGTCGTTGTTTGCCGCGATCTTGACCTCGGGGGAGAGTGTACTCTTAGCCTTGTCGGAGAGGAACGGATCCGCGCCTATGACCTTCATACCGAGAGCAACAGCCGCGTTTGCAACAAGCACGCCGATAGCGCCGAGACCGATGATACCGAGGGTCTTACCGGTGATCTCGGGACCTGCGAACTGGCTCTTGCCCTTCTCAACGAGCTTGCCTACTTCGTCGCCCTTGCCCTTGAGATCCTTGATCCACTCGCAGGCGGGAACGATCTTTCTGCTTGAAAGGAGAAGACCCGCGATAACGAGCTCCTTGACCGCGTTTGCGTTCGCGCCGGGAGTGTTGAATACCGCGATGCCCTTTTCGGAGCACTTGTCGATCGGGATATTGTTTACGCCTGCACCTACTCTTGCGATAGCGAGCAGATTGGAACCGAGCTCCATTTCGTGCATGGAAGCCGAGCGTACAACTACGGCATCGGGATTTGCTTC